>CALIQO010000666.1 GCA_938044055.1 uncultured Saprospiraceae bacterium | reverse complement strand
GTTTAAAAAAAAATGATCCACCTATTCTTAATAAAGCTATATGAGTTCGTTTAAGAGAAATATAAAAGAAAAGTATACTGAGCAAGTGCAGCCAGAATTTACAGAACAAGCATGGACACAATTCTTGGACTATGAAGAAGCGAAAGAATCAGGTAAGAAAAAGGGATTGTGGTTTGTTCCACTTGCAATAGCAGTAGGACTAGTCATTGTCTTGATTATGAAGAATTGCTCTGGTGATGGACACGATCAAGTAAGCATTCTCTCAGATAAAATAGAGGTGGCCACAGAAGAATCAGAGGAAAAGGAAATCATCGTTGAAAATAACGATCCTGAAGTAAAAGAGAACGTAAGCGAAGCTAGTAAAAATAGCCTCGATCTAGCAAGCAACACCATTCTTGAAGATGATAGTGTTTCTGATTCATCCATATCAATTGGAGTTGTTAAGAAACCAATAGAAAATTATACACCTAGCTATGACAGAGTAGATGAAAACCCTTCAGTTGATAATACATCTTTCTATGATACAAGAAATGATCTTGAGTCTGAGCGTAAGGAATCACCCTCGATTCTTAAAGAAGAAATAGATGATATTACAGAGTCTAGGGTAGTTGCTTATGCACTTCCTTTGTCAGTAAGTGGTTTTAAATCCTTTCCTATACCAGAAAGACTGATTGCAAGTCAACCGTTAACGCTCTATTTAAGCGAGAATGAAACTTCTAGATTATCTCATTATGCCATGGATTTAGCTTTATTAAGTATACCTGTAAACCACAGGTCAATTGCTAATCAAGGATGGCTAGGTGGATTGATTCATGGTAGTTACCAGATTAACGATACATGGTCGATGGATGCTGAATTAGATGTCTCTAGGTTAAGTTTTACTTCTCAGGTTCTAAACCGGAACCTAGGTTTAAGATCTGTAAATTATCCAGATAGGCAAGCCTCATTTCAGGATGTAAATAGAACCTCCTGGTTGATTGGTAGTTCTCTGGGGATTCGTTATAAGCTCTTATCCATTGGTAATTTAGAACTGCTAACAAGGACGGGTTTAGGTTATCAGAAAGAGGTAAGTCGATTGCTTGATTATTCATTCACTGGCTCAGCAGATCTACCAGTGATACAATCTTCTGACGAACCATTAGAAACTTCACAGTTTTTCTGGAGAATAGGTATGTCGACTAGATGGAGAATCGGGAAAGGAACATATATTCATTCAGGGTTAGAGAGACAGTTTTTAATCAATGATTCTTCAACCATTCTGTCACCTAGTTTCCGAATTACTGCAGGAATAGGAAAAAAATTCTAGACCACGCAACCTTTCTTTTAACCTGTTCCGTAACCATCATTGTAAGCCAACAGTTAATTCTGTTTTCTTTTTTAACTAATAAAGGAATAATGAAAATTAAATCAAATATCTATTTACTAGCCATGGTCTTATTATCAGGTCTACTGTATACCTGTGGAAATGATGTGCCAACAGCAGAAGTTAAGCAAGTAAAAATCTACTTAACAGATGATCCGCTAGATGCTGAAGAAGTAAATGTTGAAATCTTATCTGTAATTCTAGTAGGAGATGATCTTAAAACAGAGATCGAATTAAATACCATAGCTGGAGTATACAACCTTCTTGATTTTCAAGGAGATGTAGATACACTGATAGCCAGTGGGAATTATGACTTGGATAAAATTTCTCAGATTAGGTTAATTCTAGGAGAAGACAATACCATTAAGATTGATGGAGAAGTATTTCCTCTGGTAATTCCTGGTAGTGAAAAATCTGGAATAAAGATTAATATCGATGAAGACCTTGCTGATAAGACCATCGCTAGTCTTCTGATAGATTTCGATGCTTGTGCTTCGGTCAAGGAGAATAATGGTACATATACATTGAAACCAGTAATCCGATATGAAGGAGATAGAAATGAAAAAAGTTTAGAGATAGAAAGCCTACTTGAAGCGCTCGAATGCTACAATATTGAATTTCCTGTGGATATTAAAATGACAGACACAGAAAATGGTGTAGCTAATAATGAGGAAGAGCTGAGGGCTTTACTCGATGTAGATGGAGTTGCAGGTGTAATCGTTCCAGTTAACATTATAGATGAAGATGGAAAGATTGTAAAAATAAACAACGAGAATCAGTTGGAAGCAAAGTTGAAGAAGTGCGATAATGAAGAGGCATTCTCTTTCAGTATGATAGTAGACTCCATACTTCAGTGCTATGACATTGTCTTCCCTATAGAGCTTGCAGATAATAACGGTGTGGTAACTGCAATCGATAACTTAGAAGATTTAAAAGCAGACACATCTTCTGTAGATTTTGTGTATCCATTTTATCTTATCGATGATGAAGGGGAAGAAAAGAAAATCAATAACATTAATCAATTAGAAGCACAGATTAAAAATTGTAAAGATAATGCCACAGGAGGTGGAGACGACGATGGAGATGATGACGACGATGGAGATGATGACGACGACGATGGAGATGATGGAGACGACGATGATGACGGGGATGATAATGATTATTCATTTGCTGAAGTGGTTGATGCGTTATTAAATTGTTATGCATTGACATATCCAGTCGATGTTGTAAAGAGTGACTCTATGATTACCACAGTAACTTCTGAAGATGAATTAATTGAAGCGAAGAACGATACAACACACATAACATTTATCTTTCCTATAGAAATAACAAATGAAAAAGGGAACACTAAAACAGTTAAGAACGCTTCCCAACTTAATGGCCTTGTTAATCAGTGTGATCAAGGAGGAAAGAAAGAACTCATAGAAAAGATTCAAGAATGTTATGATTTTACCTTCCCTATGGATGTCACCAACGAGAATGGCGCTATAGCTGAAGTGAATGATTTAGATGAATTGAAAGTAAAAATCGAATCGGGATATGAAATATCTTTTCCAGTAAAATTGAAAGATAAAGACGGAGTAGAAGTAGATTTCAACACCAGCGAAGAATTAGATACAGCACTCGAGGAGTGTGAAGAATAAACTCAACTCACTTTAAAATTGTTTTGACGCAATAATCCAAGTAAAAGCGTTGATGGTCCTCATCAGCGCTTTTTTTTATTTTCTATAATTTTATGGAAGAAAGTTTATCCGATGTACGGTTTATAAGAATCATCTATATGATGATACTTAGCATAGATGTAGATAACGAATACTGAAAAAATTATTAAGAGACTTTCTCTAGTGCAGTTATAATTTTTTGATTTAATGTTTTAGGGTCTGCTTTTCCTTGAGCTTTTTTCATGATCTGTCCCATGAAAAACCCTAGTAAACCTTTCTTTCCTTTATGGTAAGCCTTGACTTTATCTACGTTCTCTTTCAAGACTTGAACGATGATCTCGTCCAGGAATGATTGATCGTCTTCAATGATAAGATTATATTCATGAGCAATCTCTTGAATGTCTTTATCATCCTCCATTACACTAGGCCATAATTTCTGATACGCAGACGCCTTACTTACCTTCGCTGATGATAACAGTGTAATGAATTGTTTAGATCTAGTGAGGATATGTGGGGCAATAGGAAGACTTATCTTTTTTTCTATTATTGCAGGTAAGAGCTTATTAGAAATAAGG
>CALIQO010000665.1 GCA_938044055.1 uncultured Saprospiraceae bacterium | reverse complement strand
GCTTATTTCGGTGACTCCCCATTTTTAGTTCTGTTCTATGTCTATTCCATTTAGCATGAATATCGGTAGCTCCTTCTATAAGGATTTTCCCATTTTTTTTATTCAATAACTGGAATACACCCATAGACGGGGTCTGTTGTTTATATGCTTCCTTGAGTGCTTTTTTATCGAGCATTGTTGTTTTTTTAGTTTTATGATTGTTCCGCGGAATACCATTTTAGCGCTTTCTTTTCGTGCAATTGAATGAAAGAATCTTTCTCATCACAATATTGCTCTATATCATTGTTACATCGCAGAGCAATAGCAGTTTTTAATCGCCCATATTCATCTGCGATATTTTTATGTGCTCGCAAGTAATCTCTGAAAGCAAGATGCCTTGTTATATGAGTGTCGCCAACTTGAAAAGCATGAATCTGATGGGTCCTATGGTTGCCCCCTTTTCTAAAATATCTTCGCCGCGGAATCCCTAATTCGCCCATTGCTTCATAACCGATCTTCTCCATCTTTTTACTTATTTCATCAAGAAAAACAAGAGATGAAACTTCTGGTATCATATCGATAATAGGCTTCGCAGCTAATCCGGGTACTGCTGTACTCCCGATGTGATGTATTTTCAGCAATACTGGACCCATTACTTCTTTAATGATTCTGGATTCATGCTGAAAAGCTTGAGGCCAGGAATTATTATAAGGAGTGACAATAACTTTCATACAATTAAAGGTACATATTATTTCAGAAGGCATGAACCTTTATAGGTGCTTAGGGAGCGCCATATTTTGTAATCTAGATCTACTCCTTTATTGCTTCCTCGGAATTAGATTGCTTCCTTTGCTCGATTAATTCAGTTTTTTCTTTTTCAGGATCTCTACGTGATTTAAAGGAAGGAAGTGGAACACCACCACTTATACCTACGCCTATGACAGCAAGGGTAATTAGGCATATTAAAGCCAGAACCCTTAAGGCCTTTTTGAATTTTTTCATAAATAAGAATGTGGGTGCATTGCAGCGCAATAACACTTAGATGATTGATGAATGTTAAAAATGAATTTTATCCGATGGAGTAGGATAGGCTTACGTCATCATCATCTGGTAAAACCTTGGTTGGTTTTATGACGGAAGGAATGGAAGTACAAGAAAAACTACAATGAAAGGTTTTATAAATTAGAAGTGATTCTATGTTGTGTTGCTCGAGAAGCCATTTCTTGTTGTAGGTGAACGTTAAGAAGAACGTGTTGTCGCTTATTGATGTAGAACCTGAGCTTAAGTCATGGAGTTGAAAAGACGCATCATGCTTTTTATAATCTATCAGTTCTATGGTATCCGCATAAGGAAGTCCGATAGATAAATTTTCATGGTGCCCAGAAATAGAAAAGACACTGATAATCATCAACAGCCTTAGGATACTTAGCTGAAACATTTTATACCCAGAATGTATGGATGACAGATTCATCTATGATAGTTATGTTATAAAGATACAGTTTTATGTTTTGCTTAAAGCAAAAAAATAGAGAGTATTAACTATACTTACGATGATGTTATTGAGCGTTTCTCCATTCTACCATTTCTTTTAATAAAGTATCTTGCGAAAATTCGGTCTTACAAAATTCTTGGTAAGTCATTCCTTTAACCTCTAAAATGTATTGAACCATCAGCGAATATTTAAAGTAGTTTAAACTCTGCTTGGTGCCGTCTTCTAAATCGAATACAGGAATTCCCGTATGATCTTTCTTTTCTTCTTCAAGGAGGAAGTCAATTTTCTGTTTCAACTTTCCATCGTTTTGATATTCTCTAGAGACATAATCTGCATGTCCTTCTAGTTTCCAGTTCAGCTTTCCAATCGTGGATGTAAGTACGTATTTAAAGTCATTGTGGTATTGCAAGTTGTGTGTAAATTCATGGGCAAGCGCGTAAGTAAGATTAAATCTTCTTGTTTCATTATTGTTTACTTCCCATTGAGTTATGAGGGTGTTTTTAGCAAAATCGATTTCACAATTTTTTATAACGGTTTTATCGCTAAAGGCATAAGCATATGGATCTCCTATTAGTGGGTGTAGATTCGGATAGAAATTATCGTCATTGAGGCACAAGTCTATAGAAATATCATCGTTATAAATTGATGCTTTCTTTATAATATTTAATGCTCCAAGCACAATCGGATGACTACTTTCAACTAAAGGTGAATTAGAGTGAATAGCAATGTTCTCTACTTGGGTCGTATAAGCATATGATAAGCTAGGATTTAGGAAAGCAATGCTCCAGAACAGGAGGCTTAAGCTTAAGATAGAAAGAGAACTCAGTGTTATTTTTTTAATGATCTTTAGCATAATTATGTGCTTTGATTTACGATTGTACAACATACGATTCTAAGTCTTATTTAGAGCACATTTTAGATTAAATGGAAAATGACATCGATAGATGGTAGGATTAACATGTTCTCTTGAAGTAATAAATGAGGAATTAGATTCACCTATTCTATATCAATGTTAATACGCAGTAGTTGATTAATATCGCTGGTTTAGGTGTAGACCGATTTTAAAGTTAAGATGGTTTTATATATTCTCAATTTTTATGTTTTACCGTGTAATCAATTGCTTAAACAACTAATCCTATTACGGTCTGCGTGGTATGGGTTCATAAGGGTTGGATAATTAGGAAGTAGTAAGAAAAATCAATTCCAATTGGTTATCTTGTAGTGGTTTGAAATCAGAATTAAATAGATACAATCATTCTTTTTTAAGCATTGATTGTAACCTCCTTGATGATAATAAATTTCACAAACATGAAATCGTACTATACAACCATAGAAGGTCGGCAGGTTCATTTTCTGAAACTGGGAAGTGGAGCTCCGATTGTTTTGTTGCATGCTTCCCCTCAATCATCGTCTATGATGATCCCCTTTATGAAAATTTTGTCACAACAATACACAGTGATTGCACCAGATACACCAGGTTATGGAGACTCTGAAAGGTTGAGAGGAAAAAAGAAAAAAGTGGCAGACTATTGTCAGTTCCTAAATAAATTATTTAGAAAACTAGGGCTAAGTAATCCAGCTATTTATGGAACGGCAACTGGAGCGCAACTGGCTATCCGTTATGCCTTGTTGTATCCTAAAGAGGTAAGCCACATTTATCTAGACAATGCAGCTCATTTTACAGAGGATCAACGGAGAAAGATTCTGAAATCTTATTTTCCAGATATATCACCTCGATACGACGGCAGCCATATTATTACAGTATGGACTATGGTGAGGGACTTATTCATGTTTTTTCCATGGTGTGATGCAGACAGAAAAAATAGACTGAAAATAGATTTTCCATCTGCTGGATTTCTGCATAAAATTGCCTTGCAATATTTCAAAGCTGGAGATGGGTATGCCGATGCCTATAAAGCAGCATTTAACCATGAGCGTGCTCGCTATCTTCAACGGGTAAAAATTCCTGGAACACTGTTTTACTGGCAAGGAAGTATTCTAAAAAAGTATACGAAGCAGCTTGCCGATCATGACCTGCCTGATAACATAGAGGTTCATAAAATTCCTAAAGACTCGACGAAGCGTTACGACAGAATGAGTCGACACATATTTAAAACCTACTTAGGTAATACGGAATATATTCTTCGCAAAAAAATGAAGGAAGTCCCTATAAGACCGCAAGCAGATATTCCTGAATTCATACATGAATTACCCATTCTGAAACAGGATGAGAATGGTGCCTATCTAGTCGATGCATGGTTCTTCCTACGGGATAGACAGCTGTATAATAATCCAGGAGACAAGTCATTGTCCTCTATTAAAAATGCCCAGACCAATCTAGATCCTAATTATTTACAGCAATTGTTGCTGCAATGGATGGAAAGGACTTGAGTCATATATTGATAACTTGGTGATTTTGTCAGCTGCATAAATTTATAAACTGTAACATTATGACACTTAAAAGTAAACGATAACCATGAAAATAAAAATAGGAGATAAAGCACCTGCATTCACGCTTATAGGAATAGATCTAAAACCAATCCGTCTGGCTGATTATGAGGGAAAGAAGTTGATACTTCACTTTTTTCCACTGGCATTCACCTCTGTATGCACGGAACAATTATGTACAGCTAGAGATGAAGAAAATGATTATAGTGACCTAAATGCTGAGGTGGTCGGTGTATCTGTAGATTCACCCTTTGTACTGAAGAAGTTTTCTGAAGAGAATAAATTGAATTTTAGTCTAGGATCTGATTTCAATAGGAAGGTCAGCACGTCTTATGGTGTATTGTTTATGGATGATTTTATGGGGTTGTCCCAGTTCTCTAAGCGGTCGGCATTCGTTATGGATGGGAAAGGGGTTGTCCAGTATGCAGAGGTAACTAGTGGAGCACTTCCTGATTTCGATGCTATTAAGAAAACCCTAGCAGAAATTTGATCTCGGTTACTTGGTAAAATATTATGTTTTAATTTCAAGAGAAATATGGAATTCTAGAAGGAAGGGGTAAGGGAGTTTTAAGGTACAACCTTGGTTAACTATCTGAACGTGAGGCTTGGCCATTGGTCCGGCGATTAGGCAGGTCTTCCCAGAATTGTGGATCGATTTCATCTTCCGTTTTAACCTTTCTTTCTTCTATCATGGTTATGCCGTTGAATGTATCGTTGTCTGCCCACTTCCACACCCGTATTCTATGGTCTTCATTACCGATAAGATCAATCTGCTCAAACAGGACCGAACCTGGGCTGTGCTTGTATTCCCAGATTAATACTACACTCCTTCCTACTTCAACTGCTTTTCCAGTAAGTCTGGGATTCTCGAATATAAGCTCTCCTTGCTCGTTGAAATTACAGATCCCGAAGTCAAGACATTCTGTGAATCCATCCTCCCATTCGTATTCATTGACTTGATGGTACCTTCTTCCAGGAAGCATGCGTATAGTAAGCCTGCTTTTCCACTTGTCCATAAGTTTTCCATCGCTATCAATCCTAGTGTAGATTCCTTCCCATACGCCTGTATGCTTCGGAAATAACTTTAATTCGACCATAGGGTTCTTTTGATTTAGAATTAGTAGTTAAGCTAATTAATAATTAATAAAGTTAATTAATATATTTACAAGTAAGATAGTAATGTATCGATAATTTTCTGTCGATAAGTTAGGTTTAATGTTAGAATTTCTGTTCAATGATCATGATGTTTACTTTAGGAAGTAATTGTGGATCAGAAGAGTCTGAGATTATCCTGTCGGACTATGAACTAAATTACTAAAGTTTAAAATGTGCTGACGTTATGTATGATATATTGATTATAGGAGGTGGAACCGCAGGAATGACTTGTGCCATAACAGCTGCTCAGCAAGGAGCTAGGGTAGGGGTTGTTGAGAAATCTGACCACATCGGTGGAGCGCTGCATTGGTCTGGTGGTCACATGAGTGCTGGTGGTACCCGCAGGCAGAAAGAGAAAGGCATCGCTGACAGTGTAGAAAAACATTATAAAGATATTTTAAACATTACGGATCGTACAGGTGATTTAGATTTGATTCGTATGGCAGTAGAAGAAGCGCCTCATACCATAGATTGGTTGGACGATTTAGGTTTTGAGTTTGCCCCGGAATGCCCGCGGATAATATATGGACATATACCGTATACAGAAGCTAGGACCCATTATGGGGTCGATAAGGCCATGTCCATCTATAAGGTGATAAAGCCGCTCTGGGATGATCAGGTGCAGGAAGGGAATATTGAATTGTTTCTGAATCATACTCTAGTAGGGTTAGAAAAGATTGATGGCAGATATACCACAGCACTTACCGATTCAGGGAGGGATAAAGTGAAATTTCAAGGCAGGCATATCGTTATGACTACGGGAGGATACGGAAGCAATCCTGCTTTTTTTGATAGAAAACATCCTGGAGTTCCTCTTATGAGTTCTGCATATCCTACAGCCATGGGTGATGGCCATGCGGTTGTTGAAAACGCAGGAGGCGCATTTAAGTATGGGGAATTCCATATACCCAGCCTCGGTGGGGTAGAGTTGACTCCTGGAAGGTGTAATTTTAATACGGCTTGGGCCAATGTGCTTACCTCCGTATATCGATCACCGAAAGAAATATATGTCAATGAATCTGGTAGAAGGTTTATGCGAGAAGATGAAATGAACGCAGATACCAGAGAACGCTTGGTAGCAGAAAAGTCCGACTATAAATTCTGGGCGATCTTCGATGAATCGGCAATCATGGAGAAAGAAGAGAACGGTAATTACAATCCTATAATGCTCGGTGAAACATTAGAGTCTATTAAAGCTGAATCTAAGAATGAAAACTATATCTGGTCTGCACCTACCTTAGAAGCATTGGCTCTGAAAACAGGGCTACCGATTGAAAACCTTAAGTCTACCGTGCTTCGATTCAATAACATGACACTTGCCCAGAAAGACGAAGATTATGGAAGAGCATATCTTAATAATACAATCGAGAAGCCTCCGTTTTATGCATTGTTGATACATGCGTCTGTGCTTGTTACATTCGGAGGAATGCATGTCGATAAGGAATTACAGGTTCTAGATGAATCTGGAAAAGTCATGGAAGGCCTATATGGTGCGGGAGAATTTCTAGGTTTAGGAGCAACAAGTGGAAAAGCTTTCTGTAGCGGAATGGCCATTACCCCTGCCTTAAGCTTCGGGCGGATTTTAGGAAAGAGACTGGCATCTAGTTAATTTCAGTAAGAGGCTTTTACTAAAGAAAACTTGGATTTATTTCTTCTATTGGTTTAAGGATTTGCTCCATTAACGTACCCTCTATAAGTGTATTCCTTACTGCGAGTAAATGGGTTTTTAGTATATTGTATTCACTTACATATAAAAGCACTTACTTGCTATTGATTATGGTCGGCTATAGGTAAGTTGTGCTTCATGAGGTTAAACCAC
>CALIQO010000664.1 GCA_938044055.1 uncultured Saprospiraceae bacterium | reverse complement strand
GGACAAGTAATATCCACGCTGCACCAATTTTCTATAAAAATCATGTTGCATGAATCTATAATCCCATAACTCATAGTCGGTTGTCGATTGACACATCCACACGAATCCATATGAATGCTGGTGATTCAGAAATTCTAAGTGATCATAAGGGCTCGGCAGTATGTTCTTATCTGCATTTTCTGCCCCGGCTATCTGCTTAATCATCGAAGAATGTTGATCACTGTTTTTCCATTTTAAGAATGTTTCTTCTGGATAATTATTAAGATCTATAACCTCATGCATCAGTGGTACATGGTTTTGTGGCTGCTCCTTAGGCGCAGATTTCTTTATTAATTTCCACAATTTGTTCCAGTCCACTTTAAGCTGATTTAGAAGTTAAAATCATCGATAAGATCCCATGGATTCATGCGATGAAGGTCAATAGAAAAACTGATTCTTTGAAAAATATTTTCACCTAGCTCAGAATATGTATCGCTGATTCTACTGCTTCCTAGAAGTGGAAGATATATTTCTAAACTACCGTCCAGAACACTCCACATTAATCCGGCGCTGTATAAGCTTTCTCCGACAAGTGGATCATTCGATACACCCTTGGTTCTGTAATAGCCATAATCGAAAAACACCCTGAGTGGCAGAATCCGCGGCAATCGCATCGGCAAGTCTACTTGCAGTGAAATGCTGGCTGCGAAATCATTGCTCATTCCTATATTATAACTGGGACCCAGGGCATCTTTAAATCCACCTCCTGTCGCATTAATCTGATTGGAGAAAGGTCCAGCGTTGGCCTGACGGTTCAGGTAATATTCTTCGTAAGAATAGTCATTGAATGATTGGTCAAGTAAGGCAATGGTTCCTCTGGATAGAAAATTATTGTATGAAGAAGACTCCCTCCTTGTATTCATCAGAAAACCAGACGCGAATGCTCTAACCCATATGCTCTTTCTGTCCTTGTATTTATAACCATACTTATAAGAACCTGTAAGTTTTAAATACTGCTGGGTTTCTTGTTCTAATGGGGTATAGGCTTGATGTTCCAGTTCAATTCTAAATTCCTTCCTTGCCAGCATATTAAAATCGTAACCGTCCCATCTCACCTGGGATATAAAGGATCCATCATTTTCTATACTAAACTCTCCAGGCCCTGTGAATACTGATCTTTCTAGATTTAGATATGCTGATCTTGCCGTGATTCTGGAGTACTTCTGACTGCTCGGATCTTTTCTAAAATGAAAAGTTATACTTGGATCAATCCTCAAGTACTGTGTCCTGAAATTCAATTCATCAGACCTGAAATTAGAACTTCGCTTAGCAGACAGTCTATACTGTATCTTTCTCAACAGCCCTCCAGACGTATAGGCATTATAGGCTAACCAGGCATTCCCTACAATTTCTTTCGAACCTAAGGCATATTGCGGCGCAAGTAGATACTGGAAATTCTTGCTGGGGAAGGTAGAGTTGTACATCCCTAGCCCCAGTGATATTCCATCGGCATAATTATATGTTACCAGAGGTGCTAGAAAAACTTCTTTCTTCTGTGGCACATCCATGCTGAGGAAAGGAGAAACCTTTATGCCTTTTCCTGAAAGGTAATTATTGCCTCCATCTTTCTCTAGCCCTAGAAAATCTTCATTGACGACAGGGTCATCTTCTGACATAGAAACCCTTACTTGTTCTCCTACTGGCAATATGGGTTTACTTGTACGATCTGTTCCGTAAGACAAGAAAAAAGGAAGCGCTACCTCACCGAGATTCGATACGAGAAATCCTTTTTCGTCTTTCTCGATTTTAAATTCTACATCAGGATTGTTAATCAGTAAAACTTTAAACCATGAAAGGTCTTTTTCAGATCTCTGCTCAGCAAGGGAAAGAAAATCATCCAAGGTTGGGTGTTTGAATTTCCACGATTGATAAAAAGTCTTGACCGTTTCTGACCACACTTCTTCCCCCACGTAAGCTCGCAAGTATTCGTAGCAATATGCCGCTCTCTCATAAGCATTCAATCCATAATTAATGGCGGACACTTTTATCGGATCCTTATCGGCTTTCTCGTCCATCTGTCTGCGTTTCTGCCAGACGTGGATGATCTGCAGAAAGGGCATATTCAAGCCTTCTGTAAGAACATGAGAAAGGTTGGAACTGTGGTAATCCATACCCAGTTTAGGAATGGTGTAATGGTGCTCATAGTGGGTTGTCAAGCCTTCATCTAGATAAGGACTGCTCCTTTCATTAAAACCAAGAATTCCGTAAAACCATTGATGACCTACTTCGTGATTTATATAATAATCTAGTGTTTTCTTATCCTTCGCGCCAACCGTAACGATCATAGGATATTCCATTCCCCCAGACCTTGCATCAGGCAATTGTACTACTGTCAGCTGAGGGTAAGGATACGCACCGATCTCATTTTCATAATAATGGAACGACTCTTCTAGATAATCCATAGCATGTTCCTTCCACACTTTATAGTTAGGATCTGAAAATACTTTTAATGCTACAGAGTGTCCTTCCATACTTGTGACTAATTTTTCTTGCACTTCATATCGCTTCTGCAAAAAGAAAGCAAAATCAACAACCTGCTCTGCTCCTATCTGATATACTGTAAATCCTTCTTTAGTATCCTGGTTTTCCACTGCGCCAGTAGACATCATTTTATATGTTTCCGGTATTTCAAGTCTGACTTGATAATCTCCATACTCATTGTAAAACTCACCTAAGGACAGGTAAGAAAAGTGATTCCAACCATGCTCATCTAGGACTGCCGGTCGTGGATACCAATACGTCATAGATATAAGTCCTTTTTTTTCTCCCATTCTAGAGAATGCATATGGAACTTTTAAGACATACTCCATCTCAATAGTTACCTTTTGTCCCTGCTTAATTGATTTTTCTAGAATAAGATATCCTAGATCTACCTGTCCAGCATGGTCGACCCACTTTCCTCCACGAGTAACTTTTAAAGAATTATATCCACCTCTTTTCTCTTCTTTAGAAAAGTAAAATGAGGAATTATTCATTCTAAGTAATTGGTCAGAAAATGCGGACTTTTCATCAGAGAAAGCATCGGCCCATATGTGAAATGGAATGGTATCGATTACTCTAGGGGCGTTATTATAGTAGTCTAAGCGCATTGTTACAGACAACTCAGTCGCATCCTCATTGAACCTAGCTTCTATGTTGTAATCTGTTTTTTGCTGAAAATACTGCGCTGAAGCCGATCCTATCGACAACATAAAAAGAGAAAAATGAATTAAAGTATATATATATTTATCCATAATGCACAAATATCTAAAATTAAACGCCATACCTCAATCAGTTGTTTTTTTATTCTCCATTACATTTACATTGATTGTACAAGCCCAGCAAGATCATCAAGAAAATGTACCCTTACAATTCCATGATGGCTTGTTAGTAAACGTTGCAGAAACGCTTAATATTTTTTCTTTATCCAGATTGTCAACATAGCTGAAATGACTAAAACAACATATAAAATTGAAGTCTGTATAGATAATTACAATGATGCGCTTAAAGCGATTAATAGTGGTGCTCACCAACTAGAAGTATGCTCTCATCTATACTTAGATGGGCTGACACCAGACATAGAACTGGTAGAGAAACTACTTTCCCTTACGGATAAAGAACTTAAAGTGATGATCCGACCCAGAGGTGGAAACTTCATATACACTTCTGAGGAAAAAATGGTTATGAGACAAGAAGTAGAATCATTTGAAGCGCTTGGCATCAATCATTTCGTAGTAGGGATGTTGCTTCAAGACAATACAATTGATATTCAGGGCATGCAGAATCTCACAGAAAATATAGAATCGGAATTCACTTTCCACAAGGCCATTGATTCTGTCGAGCACATCTTAGATCAATTAGAATTACTCTCTGCAATTGAAAAGGTAAAATACATTCTTACTTCAGGAGGAGAAGTAACGGCTACAGAAGGAAAAGATGTGTTGAAGAAGATGGTTGATGAGTATAAAAGTCGATTTAAGATTATTCCTGCAGGAAAAATTACAGATGAGAACTTAACTCATATTCATGCCTACATCGGTGCAGAATATTACCACGGTAGAAAGATTCTCGGATAAGATTATTTATTCTTAGAAAACCTCAGCATGGTAAGGTCTGTGTTAGTGGGAAAGATACCATCCATGATCTTGGTTATAGGTAACAGGAACCTCTGTACTCCTATCGAAAAAGGAGACAAGGGCTGTCCTTCTTTTCTTGACGATGAATTCATCCACTGGCGGGTAATTGCAGACATCCGCCTGCTTACACCTATCTGGATGGTTTTTTTATGGTTTAATGTAAATCCATATTCTGAAAACAAAGAGTCATAATAATCTACTGGCCTGCCACAATTAGATTCGTGGCCCTTTATAGTTTTTTCTATTCGCTCAAACAGGATGACTTCATCTCTAGAGACCCTTGCCATTTCACTTGTCACACTCTTAAGCATCAGTTCATCTGTTATGTGCTGAAGAACCGTTACTGAATATACCATATCAAAAAGCGCATCTTCAAGTGGAACAATCTTTCCATCAGATTTATACAATTCTGTAGAAGGTTTCAATCTCCTTCTCGCTAGATCAATCATCTTCTGAGAAATATCCACACCGACCAATCTTCTCGCTCCCTTTTCTTCAAGTAGGGCTAGATTCCCCCCAGGGCCGCTGCCTAGTTCCATGATCGATTTTCCACTAAAAGAAAGTTGATGAAACAAGTTTAAGAATTTCTCTCTTTTATAGATATAATATGGTTCATCATCTCCTGCAACAACATTACCGACTTTTCTCAGATTAACTTGTTCTGCAACTTCTGACCAATACTTCTCTGGTGTATAATCATCAATCTTATGATCCATAGTGACGAAGATCATACATAATTGTTTAAACCAATCAATTTTTACATCGATTTCTAAGGAAAAGTTACTTGTGTAAAATGGATTGGAAGGATCGAAAGGCATATAAATAAAAAAACCTTGTCGAGGTAGTGTGGACTCCGACAAGGCAACGATTACAGACCGCCCTAGACTGTAGATTCTAAATTCGTCTTATATATGGGTGAAAACCCTTTAAAGACGATCTAAATATACAGTAATCTGAGTAAATTATCTACTCAATACGCAAGGAATCTCTAAAAATAGTGGAAAACCATGAATCCCTTATTGCCTCAATATCAACACTTTCAAATTGAAAAACACCTATAAATAAAGTGTTCTAGTCAGATTAAAACCCCCGATAAACAACAGAAACCGATTCTGTTAAAAGTCTTCTGTAGCTAAAATAAAGCGTATCTTCAATATACATTGTCATATCTATGTATTGCGCTCATTCCCATCTTCTTTATGGGCCGAAAGAGATAAGTATCCCGCAAAAAACATGGCTTAGCTTTCGTGGTTTCCGTACTACCTATATCTTTGCCTTATGGATATAAAGAAAATTGTCGATCAAGTCAACGAAATTGCCATTGCTGCGGGTAAAGCCATCATGGAGGTCTATAATTCAGATAACTTCGATGTAGAAGTTAAGGGGGATGATAGCCCACTTACGAGAGCCGATAAAAAAGCCAACGACATTATCTGTGCCGGTCTTATTTCTCATTTTCCGGATATCCCGATTATTTCTGAAGAAAATAAAACCCAACCTTACGATCAACGAAAAGAATTTAGCTATTGCTGGATGGTTGACCCTCTTGATGGGACGAAAGAATTCATAAAACGAAATGGAGAATTTACGGTTAATATTGCCTTGATTCGACATGGTAATCCGATTATGGGTGTGGTCTATGTACCTGTGACTGAGCAATTATTCTGGGCTATGTCTGGACATGGCGCATGGAAAGTAGATCAAGATGGAAGCAACAGAATATCCTGTCGATCCTTCTCTATGGAAGATGAAGGTCTGAAGGTTGTATGTTCGAGGTCACACCTTAACGAAGGAACACAAGCCTATATTGATCGACTCAATAATCCGATCAAGATTTCTAAGGGGAGCAGCCTCAAGTTTCTCGTGCTAGCAACTGGAGAAGCCGACCTATATCCTAGACTTGCGCCTACTATGGAATGGGATACTGCAGCCGCACATGCCATTCTTAAAGAAGCGGGAGGAACTGTTGTAAAATCAGATCTGCCCGAGGATGCGCTAGAGTACAACAAAGAGGATCTTCTCAACCCTCATTTTTTCGCTACCGGAAATGTCCATGAAGCATAAGTGGTCAGCAGTCATTATTGCACGCAATGAAGAGAAGCATTTAGCATCCTGCATTCAATCCATCTTAGAAATTACTGACGATATCGTTCTGGTAGATTCTGGGAGTACAGACAACACGGTATCAATAGCAGAATCGTTGGGTATACACATCTATGAAATCGGATGGAATGGTTATGGGGCCAATAAGAATTTCGGAGCCTCAAAAGCTAAAAACAATTGGATTATCTCCATCGATGGGGATGAAGTAATCAGCCCTGCGCTTAAAGATTCAATCTTATCTCTACAGCCTGAAAAAGGGTCAGTCTATCTTTTAAACTCACTCGTAAACTATGCCGGCACATGGATAAAACATTGTGGCTGGTATCCACGGTATAAGATCAGGATTTACAATAGAGAAGATTGCAAGTGGGACGCTGCTAAGGTACATGAGAATCTCACACCACTTACTGGGAATAAACAGGTAAAACTAAAAGGAGACCTTCTTCACTATTCGTATGACAGCGTCCAGGATCATGAAAAGCGCATAAATGATTATGCCAGATTAAGAGCTGAGGGATGGATTGAAAACGATAAACGCCCTTCCTTCTCTAAAAGATATTTCGGTTCCATCTTTCAGTTTATAAAAACATATGTGATTAAGCTTGGATTCCTCGATGGAAAAGCTGGGTGGACAATCAGCAAAATGAATGCTAAGCTTTCCGACTTACAGATAAAGTTCTATGACGAATCTGTAAGGCCATGAAGATCTTACATCTCTCTTCAGCAAGATCGTGGCGAGGCGGTGAAAGTCAACTTTCCCTCCTGTTGCACAACGCTCCTTCTGAAGTAAATCACATCGTATGTGCACCAGCAGGTTCTATGTTGATCAACTACTGTAAGGAACAGAACATCCCCCACATTACGTATCACAAGAGAGCCAGTATGGATCCAGTATTTAGCTGGAAGCTCAAATCGATGTGCCGCAACCACAATGTCGACATAATTCACACCCATGATGCCCACAGTCATACCTACGCTTACCATGCAGCACGACTGGGTCTTAAACCACCGATTGTCGTTTCAAGGAAGGTAGATTTTCCTCCTCGGTCTACCGCCAAATATCTTCATCCACAAATTTCTAAAATCATCTGTGTATCAGATTGTATCCAGAACGTACTTAAGAATAAATTACCCAGAACCAATCACTTAGTTACCATCCATGATGGGATCGATATCGAAAAAAGATCAACAGCAGCTTACTCTCTTAGAACTAGATTTAATATATCAAGTGACTCAACCCTTATAGCCAATCTTTCGGCAATGGCCGATCATAAGGACTACCCTACCTTCCTTAGAACTGCTCAGAAAGTCTATAAGGAAAATAACAAAACCCACTTTCTAATCATCGGTGGAGATGGTGGAGTAAAGCATGAAATCAGCCAGTTTATTGAAAGGTATGACATGAAACCTTATATTACAGTAACCGGTTTTATCAAGGAAGCACATAAGCATCTAGAAGAGATCGATATATTTTTATTTACAAGCAAGACAGAAGGACTGGGTTCAACCCTCTTAGATGCCATGCTATACGAAACACCTATCGTCTCCACAGATGCTGGAGGGATTCCTGAGATCATTACTGATGGGTACAATGGATTACTCTGTCAAGTAGGTGACGAAAAAGCCTTAGCTCAGAAAATTAATAGCCTGATACAAAATAAAACACTTGGGAAAACCTTATCATATAACGCCTCTCGACACGTATTGAATTTCTCAGCAAAAGTGCTGGCACTTAAAACAACAAATATATACAAGGAGGTTTTAAATATATTATAAAATTATTTTATATATTTATACTTCAATATGAAGCACTTAACTCCAATACTGTTTTTATTACTCCTTTCTTGTGGTAGTCCACAAGAATTAGAAGTTCAACGCGGAATCAATTACGAAAAAAGCAAGGACCTTACAACCGTTCTTAATAAAGCCACTGTAGAAAATAAAATAGTCTTTGTAGACATCTATACAGACTGGTGCCTACCATGTAAAGAAATGGATAAGTACGTATTTGGTGATGAACCGACTGCAGACTTTATGAACAGCAATTTCGTAAATTATAAAGTAAACGCTGAGAAAGGAGAAGGACCAGATCTCAACATCATTTTCGGTGTAGCTGCTTATCCTACCCTACTCTTTCTAGACGATAAAGGCAGAGTGTTGAAAAAATATGAAGGAAGTATGTCTGTGTCGGCCTTTAACTCCTGGGCTGAAGAAGTACTGGTAGAAAATGGACATGAAATTGTAAATTAATCACTCTTCTTCTGCGTTTTCCACTTTAGCTTGTCCCTTAAAATATTTCAATAAAGATTTCGCATTCTTCTTACCGATGGTTTCTTCTAGAATCATCTTATCTAGTTTTTTAATCCGTTCGATACTGCCATACAATTTCAACAGTTTTTCAGCTGTCTTCTCACCGATTCCAGGAACTGCAGTAAGAGAGGTGCCCAGCGCGTTCTTAGAACGTAAGTTTCTATGCAATTTCAAGGCAAAACGATGAGATTCATTTCTTGCGTGCTGGATCACTTTGAGTGACTCCGATTTTTTATTGATATACAGAGGAATCGAATCTCCTGGAAAATAAATTTCCTCAAGCTTTTTAGCGATTCCTATAATGGTTACTTTATCTAGGATTCCAATCTTCTTTAGGCTCTTTACAGCAGAACTCAATTGGCCTTTTCCTCCATCAATAATAATAAGCTGAGGCAAGGGCTCTCCTTCTTGTACCAGTCGATTGTATCTTCGATAGACTACTTCTTCCATTGAAGCGAAATCATCAGGTCCTTCTACTGTCTTAATCTTAAAATGTCTATAATCCTTCTTGCTGGGTTTACCATTTTTAAAAACCACACAACTCGCTGTGGGATTGGTTCCTTGTATATTAGAATTATCAAAACACTCCAGATGAAAAGGAATCTCACTCATCTGCAAGTCTTGTTTCATCGTATTCAGAATACGTTCCGTAGAAGTCTGTTTCTTCTTTCGTGTTAATTCTTGTTGGTATTTTTGATGTAAGTAGTACATGACATTTTTTTCACTCAACTCTAGGAGCTTACGCTTATCCCCGCGCTGGGGAACGGTTACAGTAAGCGTTTTATCAACCATCACCGTTTTCATAGGTAAGACAACTTCTGGAGCTATGCTATTGAATTTTTCTCTCAAGTGCGGAATAGATATAGATAGGATGTGCTCATCTGATTCATCCATTTTCTTTTCCACTTCCAGAGTATCTGTATTGATTAAAGCGCCGTTGACAACCTTGAGGTAATTGACATAGGCGTTATTCTCATCCGACGTTATAGAGAACACATCTACATCCTTGATACTAGCACTCACAACAGTAGACTTCGCCTGATAATCTTCGAATGCTTCCAGCTTATCCTTGAAATCTTGGGCTAACTCAAACTGTAGTTGCCCAGCATACAAGGCCATCTGTGACCTTATATAATCTTTCACCTGCTTCAAGTTCCCATTAAGTATGTTCTTTACTTGCGTAATTTTCTCAAGGTATTCCGCTTCATCTTCTAGTCCTTCACAAGGGCCTTTGCAATTCTTAATGTGATATTCCAGACAGACCTTAAACTTTCCCGCTTCAATGTTTTTTTCCGATAGATGGAAATTACATGTCCTGAGTTTAAAAAGCTTCTTCACAATATCTAAGACAATTTTAGCTCGGAACTTAGATGTATATGGACCGAAGTAAGTTGAGCCATCTCGGATTACTCTACGCGTAAAAAACACACGAGGAAATCTTTCTTTCTTTACACATATATAGCTGAAAGATTTTCCATCCTTTAGTTGGACATTGTATCGAGGCTGGAACTTTTTAATCAATGTGCTTTCTAGTAACAAAGCATCGTGTTCTGTCTCCACTATTGTGTATTCAATATAGGATGCATTCTTAACAAGGGTCCTTGCTTTATAGGGAATATGTTTTTTCTCACCGAAGTACGAACTCAATCTATTTTTCAGATTTTTAGCCTTGCCGACGTATAAAATAACGTCATCCCCATCCATGTACTTATAGATGCCGGGCCGTCGCGGCAAGGTAGGTGCGAGTTTTTTAAAATCCTCGGTGGTCACTTCTCTGTTTTAAGATAGGCTTCTATCCCTTTTAGAAGATAGTGGGCAGCTTTAGGGTTGGTAGCAAGAGGGACGTTATGTACATCACATAGACGCATAAGCATCTGAACATCAGGTTCGTGGGGATGCTTGTCCATCGGATCTCTAAAAAATATGACAAGGTCTACCTGTTCAGTCGCAAGTAGGGCGGCTATCTGCGCATCTCCTCCTAAAGGCCCCGAAAGCAAACTTTCTACGTTGAATCCTTCCTTCTTAATCAAGCCACCAGTTGTACCAGTTGCATAGATTTTACAATCTTTCAGGAAAGAACTATTGGCTACAACGAAAGAAACCATTTCAGGTTTCTTACCATCGTGCGAGATAAGTGCTATATTGATCATTGTTCGATTTATCGTGATTCCGTACTTGTATGGACAATAATACTAATTAATTTTTCCATTGATATGTTTAGACACATTGTATCCTTTGCATTTTTATTTTTCATTATTGCTTCTACCGCTTCCGCTCAAATGAAGTCCATGACTCCAGATGTATATGGCAGTTGGAATAGAATAAATTCTCCCTCTATTAGCAATACTGGAAAAGTAATCACCTATGTAACCAAAGCCGAAAGAGCCAGAGGGGTTCTACACATCTACATAAAAGAAAATGGCTATACTTATTCTTTTCCCAGAGCCGAAAGACCGCAGATCGCTCGATTAGAAAACCATGTTGTATATAGAACCAAGGAGCCATTTGAGCGAAAGCTTACCCCTATCCATGCTAGTAAAAAAAAGCAAGAAGAAAATGACACCTTAACCGTGTTTAATATTGAAAAAAAGTCTTTAGAAAAAGTCTCTGATTTCAACAAATATGAATTATCGAAAAAATGGGGCAATCATCTAATCGTCCATCTCAAAGAAAGTGAAATCACCGAATCTGATTCTACCTCTCAGACTGGACCTGCAGATCCAGGATCCTCCTTGCTCGTCTGGAATTTATCCACCGGAATCAAGGACACCATCCATCATGTAAAAAATTATACCCTAGCCGATGAGTCTCCTGTGTTGCTGTATGAGGTAGCTGAAGTAGATTCTCTTACACAGGCTGGAGTCTACCGACGAGAAATCCTCACAGGGAAAGTCGCAACTATCGTTTCCACAAAAGGAGATTATAAGTACCTCGTCCTATCTGAGGATGGAAACCATACTGCTTGTATCATGGATGTAGATACTTCTTCAGCATCGCTCCGCCCTTATGAATTGTGGTATGGATCGAAATCTCAACCGGCAATAAAGGTTGCGGATTATGAAACAATATTTGACGATAGATCGCTACACATCAGTCACCATCATAAACCTACATTCAATGATCAAGGAAATCGCCTTTTCTTCCACGTCGCTCCAGACCCGATCTTACCAGATACTACATGGATAGCGGATGAAACACCCGATGTAGAAATATGGACAACACAGGATTCACGGTTATACACACAGCAGAAAGTCTTACTAGAACAAGAGAAAAAGAAAGCATACTTAGCCTACTTCGATCTAGAATCTAAATCCATCGTCCAGCTTGGTAATTCTAATCATCCTACAGTATTGCAATCTAAAAAAAGTAGTGAAGGCAATTTCATAGGGGTCAATGAAGAACCCTATCTCAAGTATCTTTCTTGGGAAGGCAATACATATGCGGACTTATATTCTATCGATAGTAAGAATGGAAGCAGTCATTCTATATTAAAAAAAATCCCCGGCAACGTGCGGATATCTCCAGCAGGAAAATACGCCTACTGGTTTCACAGAGAAGAACAAAAATATTATGCTTATGACCTAAAGTCTGGTCAATTATTAAAACCAGCCAGAGACATTTCCACACCACTGGGAGATGAAATCAACGATCGACCTACAGAAGCTTTTTCTTATGGGCTTGCTGGATGGAGTATAGGTGATCGATATATGATTATCCAGGATAGATATGATCTGTGGTTGGTGGACGCTACCTGTGAATCTGCCAGCAAAAACTTAACAGAAGGAAGGGCTGAAAAATTAAAGTATAGATATATAAAACTAGATACAGAAGAGGATCACATAGACTTATCGGCACCCATGTACTTATATACTTTTAATGAAAGGGATAAAAGTTCTGGCTATGCCCTGCGGACATCAGATCACAAAATAAAAACCCTCCTCCATAGCGATCACAGGTATAGTCCGAGAATTACAAAAGCCAGAGAAAGCAATGATATTTTCTACACCCGCGAAAGCATGGAAGAATTTCCTGATATTATAGCCAGCGACTTATCTTTTTCAGAAGGGAATAAGATTTCTGAAGCCAATCCTCAACAGGAAGATTATAACTGGGGTTCTGGAGAACTGGTATCATGGAAAAATAAAAATGGAAGACAAGAAACAGGCATGCTGTTCGTCCCAGGTAATTTCGATCGGAATAAAAAATATCCGATGATTGTAAATTTTTACGAAAAGAGCTCTGATAGGTTTTATAGTCATCGTGCGCCATATGCACATCGATCCACTATAAATTACTCCTACTATCTCAGCAAGGGCTATGTAATTTTCAATCCAGATATATACTATACCGTAGGTTATCCTGGGAAGAGTGCTTTAGAGACTGTTGTCAGTGGAACTGAGCATATTCTCGAGATGGGTTTCGTAGATAAGAAACGTGTCGGACTACAAGGGCACTCGTGGGGAGGTTACCAGATTGCACATATCGTTACGAAGACAGACTTATATGCCTGCGCTGAATCTGGCGCTCCTGTTGTCAACATGGTCAGTGCCTATGGAGGTATCCGCTGGGGTTCTGGAATGAGTCGGATGTTTCAGTACGAGCGTACACAGAGCAGACTGGGTGCTACGCTCTGGGAAAATCCAGAACTATACCTAGAAAATTCTCCAATCTTCGAAACGGATAAGATCACTACACCTGTCCTTATTCTTCATAATGACAACGACGGTGCAGTACCTTGGTATCAGGGCATAGAATGGTTCGTTGCATTGCGGAGATTGAATAAAGATGCCTGGATGTTGAATTATAATGGAGAACCACACTGGCCGCTGAAATGGGGAAACCGATATGACTTCCAAGTCAGAATGGAGCAGTTTTTCGATCACTATCTGATGGGGAAGAAAGCACCGCCATGGATGGGAAAAGGAATTCCCGCCATTGAAAAAAAATCTAACCTAGGGTTTTAATTAAAAATTCGAAATCAACTCTAATGAAAATAAATTCACCTTCTACTTTTATCACCTGTATCGCTTGCACAGTCTTATTGCTTGCTTCATGTTCAGAAAAAAACCTAGCAGTAGCTGTGGTTCAAAAATCAGTA
>CALIQO010000663.1 GCA_938044055.1 uncultured Saprospiraceae bacterium | reverse complement strand
CCAAAAGTCAATCCAGCAATACGCTCATAAGAAGGAGCTGGCGTCGCGTAACTTACAGCAACCATAACTATGGAACATACTATGAATATCAGTAAACTATAGTACTGGAAGAATATGCTATTGATCAACCAGAAGAAACTGCCTTCCTCGTACGCATGACCAGACAATGCGACGGGTGTATCTATGGCCAGTCTGAACAATCCCATGGCGAAACCGACAAGCAATGCTGCTAGGCAACCTTTAGAATTCAATCGTTTATTGAATATTCCAAAGAAGAAAACCACAAAAATCGGAGGAGCAAGGTAGCCTTGCACACTCTGTAGGTAATCATATAATCCTCTACTTCCTTGAATGACAGGGATCCATAATAAGCCTATAACTACCATAGCTGCCGTTGCAATTCTACCTACCTTGACCAAGTCAGCCTCTGAAGTATTAGGCCTAAATTTAGAATACAAATCCATGGTAAATAAAGTAGACGACGCGTTAAAGACGCCAGCTAGCGAGGACATCAAGGCAGCCAGTAATCCAGCTACAACTATACCTCTAATTCCTACTGGCAATATCTTAGCCACTAGAAGCGGGTAGGCTTGCTGAGCATTGGCATTGATTATATTTCCGTCTGCATCAAGTAGGGCTGCTGAGATATCTGGAATTTTTCCACTGGTGGCTAATGCAAAGCAGATCAAGCCAGGAATGATGAAAATAAATACAGGTAATAGCTTCAGAAAAGCAGCTGCAATTGTTCCTCTTCTTGCTTCTGTAAGGTTAGCCGAACCAAGCATTCTCTGCACAATGTACTGATCTGTACACCAGTACCACATACCGATGATCGGCGCACATATAAGCATTCCTAACCAAGGATAATTTCCATTAAAGTACCAGGCCATGGTGGTGTCGTTCTTAATCGGCGCCCAGGTTCCTTCCATACCATCTGGGATAAGTGGCTTCCATAGATTAAACATCTCCGATCCACAGATTCTCTTCAATTCTCCCCATCCACCCAGTGCATCGATTCCATAATAAGTAACCAGTGCAGATCCTACAATAAGAATGACTGTCTGTATGGCTTCAGTATAAGCAACTGCTTTCAAGCCGCCCAGTATTGTATATATACCCGTAAGTACAATGACCAGTATCGACCCAAACCAGAAACTATTCAAGCCCATGACATTGATGTCTGGCATCAATACTCCGAATACAATTCCTCCAGCGAAAATTCCTACGGCTACCTTAGTTATCACATAGGCTAGTAGAGATATAGTAGACAATATATACCGTGCCGAAGGTGAGAAACGCTTCTCTAAAAACTCAGGCATTGTATATATTCTAGAGCGCATATAGAAAGGTGCAAGCACCCAACCAAGCACCAAGAGACACCAAGCATGTAATTCGTAATGCGCAAGCGCAACTCCATCTGTAGCTCCTGATCCAGCCAGTCCTACAATGTGCTCAGAACCTATGTTAGAAGCAAATATTGAAGCGCCTACAACGAACCATCCTAGGTTCCTACCTGCTAAGAAAAAATCTTCAGAAGTATTGTTTTTCTGACGGATCACCCAGTAGGCTATACCCAGAATCAAGGCAAAATAAAGGAAGATAAATATCCAATCAATCGTGTGCAGTACGCTCATTTCCAATATAGTTTTTGTTCGCTTTAATGATTTAAAACCAGTTGATAGATATAGGGTACACTACAGGATAAAGATCATTTAAGTTTTGTTGATTAGGGAATGGAAGTCAAAACTTAATATGAATCACCCGATATTGTCAGTAGGCTTTATATCACATATATAGGGAATTATCACCAATATGAGTTACCTCACACATAAATATTCGTAATAAGTTTGGCTTTTCTGCATAGGACATCTATAAAATATTAATTTCCTATTTATAAATCACTAGTCATGATCAGACCATACATCCTTCTAGAAAACAACTGGAAATACTTAAAGGACCATTCCTACGAAGTAGCCATCCTTCCCTGGGGCGCTACCGAAGCACACAACTACCACCTACCCTATGGCACAGATGTAATTGAAGCTACTGAAGTAGGTTCTGAAGCATGCCGGAAAGCTTGGGAGAAAAATGCACGCGTAATTTTATTGCCGACTATCCCCTATGGTGTCAATACTGGCCAGACCGACATCTATCTAGATATGAATATCAACCCGACGACTCAACTGGCAATATTGAGAGACATAGCTACAGTTCTTAATCGGCAAGGAATTAAAAAACTAATCATACTTAATTCTCATGGTGGAAATAATTTCAAACCATTAGTCAGAGAACTGGGCCTGTCCTTTCCAGAAATGTTGATCAGTTTCTGTGAGTGGTTTAAAGCTCTTGATAAGAGCTTGTATTTCGACAACCCCGACGGAGACCATGCAGAAGAAATGGAAACATCCCTCATACAGCATCTAAGACCAGAATGGGTGCTTCCTCTTCAAGAGGCAGGAGACGGTCAAGCCAAAAAATGGAAAGTAGAATCACTGAATGAACCCTGGGCATGGGCGGAAAGAAAGTGGTCTCAGGTCACTGCAGATACGGGTATAGGAAATCCTGCTCTTGCAACCGCTGAAAAAGGAAAAATATACTTCGATGCCGTTACAGATAAGGTTGCACAATTCCTTATAGAAATTGCAGAAGCAGATTTATCTGACATGTATATCTAACTATTTCAGGAAATCCTTTATAATAGAAAAGTATTCTTCTGGTTTTTCTACGAATGGGAAATGGCCACAGTCTTCCATAACCTTCAGTTCAACGTCTTTGATATTATCTATAAA
>CALIQO010000662.1 GCA_938044055.1 uncultured Saprospiraceae bacterium | reverse complement strand
CCTTGCTCTGGATGTCCTAGGGTATGTTCCGAAACTAGTATCAAGTGTAGGAAATCTTACCCACACCGATGTCGACGGGCATACAGTTACAATACTAAATTACGACGACGCTATTGCTGTACTTACATGCAGCATAAACCTAGACATGAATCATACAGCCATCTTGTATGGCAACGAAGGCACAATTACTATGCCTATGCACTGGAAGGCTCAAGAGTTTTTTATAGAGAAAAAAGACGGATACCAAGAAAAGATTACTCTACCTTATATGGATACGGGATACTATCACGAGATTATGGCTATGAGTGATGATATTAAAAATGGAAAGTTACATTCTGATTTTCATACACCTATGCAGAGTCTTGCTATCAGTAAAATCATAGATCACATTCTTGATGATATAGGATACACACCAGAATTATCGATTAACATTTAACTCTCAAACTTCGCATGGAAAATCGACACCAAAAAATATTCATCCAGGTATTCATTGCTGTACTTATTGCTTTAGCATCCCTTACTGGTCTATGGCTAGATTCTCCACCTAGAGTAGAAGAAGAATCTGGAGCATTTTCAGCCACTAGAGCTAAGACTCATCTTGAAAAAATAAGTGATCGACCGCATGCTATAGGAACCGCAGCCCTTGCAGAAAAGAGAGATTATATCATGCAAGAATTCCGTAACCTGGGATATCAACCTAGACTCTTTATAGGAGAGTCCAGGCGTACCTGGAGTGACAACAACTACTTTCTAGGGAAAACCGAAAACATACTAGTAGTCAAGAAAGGAACTATAGGTAATAAGCAAGTATTTATTTCTGGCCATTACGATACAGTTACAGACTCACCAGGCGCAGCCGATGATGGACATGCGGTTGCATCCATGCTTGAAGTGGCAGCATTGATAAAAGATAAAACTTTTAAAAACGACATTGTTTTTTATGTTTCAGATGGTGAGGAAGAAGCTCTTTTCGGAGCACAAGCATATACAGAAAATTTTAATTTAGATTCTATAGGTGTTGTTTTAAACTTCGAAGCAAGAGGCAATTCTGGAGCATCTTATGGATTCGAATGGAGCAACAACAATTACTGGTTAGTAGAAGCATTTGCGAAAGCGACATCTAAGCCCATAGCTAACTCCTTGTCCTATGAAGTATACAATCGTATGCCCAATGGTACAGACCTAACCTTGTACCTTGACAGAGGTGTACCTGGAATCAACCATGCATTCATAGATGGCTTCACTTACTATCACAGTCCGCTAGACAATGTGGCGAACATAGACATGGGTAGTTTCCAGCATAGTGGGGATTATATGTATACACAAGCACTGCACTTCGGTGACTATGACTTTTCAATTCAGCCAGAAGGCAATGCCACTTTTTTCAATGCACTAGGATTCTTGATATACTATCCTTCTGGTCTCGATCTATTGTGGATTGCTCTAAGTATACTTGCATTAATTTTCCTCACATATAACGGTATTAAAAAGAAAAACCTTCATATTCCTGATGCAATAAAGGTATTTATGACACTACTTTTAGGTCTAGGAATAGCGGTTATTTCGTGTTTAGGAATGCATGCAGTTATCACCGCAGTATATCCTCACTATTACGAATTTTATGCAGGACAATTTTACAATCATGAAGTATATGCCATTACTTACTTAGGAATCTCTATGATGTCCCTTGCTTTAGTCATGGTATTGTTCAATAAAAAAGTCCATCCCTATAATTTCTCATATGCAACGGCAATACTATTTCTCATTCTTTCTATTGCCATGGAATTCGCGATGCCATCGGCATCTTACGTTTTCTATATTCCTCTATTTGCTTATGGTATTTCCGCTTGCGCAAATGTTTTCATTCCGGAGAAACTCAATCTTATTTCTTCAAGTTTAGGAGTATTCTTATGTTATTCTATGTGGGCTGTTTTATTAACAACTCTTTACTTAGCATTTAGTCATAGCGGTGCCTCGTTTTACGCCATACTAGCCTATATTTTCTGCTTGGTAAGTTTGCTGTTTTTTCCAAAACTATGGACATCTAAAGACCACCTTCCTGGTTACTTAGCAATCGTTATTGTACTAGGTAGTATCGTATATGGGCACATAACTTCTACTCCTACAGCTGAGCATAAGTTGCCTTCAACATTAAATACCTACCACGATTTAGAAACAGATAAAACGTATTACTCAACTTATCTTGATCGAGTCAATGAAGGCAACAAGTACTTATTATCAGGTATGAAAGAAGACAGTCTAAATCTACCATGGAACTATGGTGTATATGTGACTGAAGCCGATGTAAAGCATCCATGGGATTACGCGACCTACACCCAGGAGATTGATTCAACAACAGAAAATATAGAACTTACAATTCATACCAGAGATGCTGTAGAAACAGATTTTCTGATCGAGGATATCTCAGGCATGAAATCGATTACCTTGAATAATGAAGTGCTCCCATTTAATCAAGAAAGAGACTTTTTCAGACTTGCGTGGGCTGGATACCCGGGTGATTCCATTTCGATTTCTATAGAAACTGAGAATGGGCTAGAGGCAATTCTTCATACGCGTTATAATGGTATAGATGAAGATACTTCACTTCTTCCGATCACCCATATGAGGGAGGGCAATCGTCACCTAGTTACTGAGAAAGTATTGCTGAAGTTGAATACAGAATAAGTTATAATTTCTGCAGCAACCTCGATGAAATGGCAAGAATGTCCTCGTGGGTAACTATACCTATAAGTTCGTTCTCTTTTACAACTGGCAAGCATCCTACTTCTTTATCTCGCATAATCTCCATTGCCTCAAGAATAGATTGATCTGGGTGTATGGTGACCGGATTAGGTTCCATGATATCTTCAGCAGTTACATTTTTTCTAGAACGGCTCTTCTTGATCATGTATCTCAAGATCTGTTTAGAAGTAACCAGTCCGACAAGGGTCCCTTTATTATCTTCTACAGGTGTATAATCAATTTTCTTCCAGTCCATCATCTCTGCAACAAGCTCTACAATATCCGTTTTCTGCACGGTGAATAAATCAGTGATCATAAACTCCTCAACCTTCATCGCTGTAGGAATATATGTTTTAAAATCGTTGATGTCTGGATCTGGCCATGTGTGGATCGGATTCTCACTTTTCTGATTTTTAACAATACATGATGTCAGCGCATTAAGCGCTTCATCTGGAGAAGTCTTGCTTTTAAAATCCGTATAGGCTCTTAGAATCCATCTGGCTCCTGTCATATGAGCTTTAGTTCTGTCTTCTATAACTCCTAGATACTTGTCAATATCAGCCGTATCTACATTCCTACTTTCAAGTCCTTCTCTTGCAATCGGAATTAATTCTTGCTGTATTAAATCCACAGCACTATATTTCTTATCTCCCCACCAATTGAATTTCGTATCGATTCCGAACTTAGCCGCTTTCATAAAATTGTCCCTGACATCATCGAACTGCATTTTCTGCGAAATATCATCTACTTTATTCCCCATACCTATCATCAATCCTAACCAGAAGCAAGCATTAGATACTTCGTCTATAACGGTAGGTCCAGATGGTATAACCCGATTCTCTATTCTTAAGTGAGGTTTTCCATTGTCGCTGATACCATAGCAAGGACGATTCCATCTATAAACTGTAGAGTTATGTACCTGCAATGCCCTCAGTTTAGGAGCTTGCCCTTCCTTAATCATTGCAAGAGAATCTTCTTTTACGTCAGAACTCAGAAGAACTCTAAATCGAGATATATCTTCCTTATAGATATCCATAACCGAATCTCTAATCCAGTCTTTTCCGAAACTTACCCGCGGAGATCGCTCTCTCATATGGTCATGAGTCGTCCGTGTATCTATGGCTTGCTGGAACATTGCAATACGTGACTCATGCCAGAGTCGCTTCCCGAAAACCAATGGTGAATTAGATGCAATAGCCATTACAGGTCCAGTTATCGCCTGTGCTATATTGTACATCTTGACGAACTCGTCTTGCGACACTTGTAAGTGAATCTGAAAACTTGTATTAACAGCCTCTAAAAGTGGCGAATTGTGTTTTATCAACAATTCATCTATCCCATCAATCCTCAACTCAAATGCATTTCCTATCAACTGGCTGTTCATTGCTTCCATCAACGCATAGTATCGTTTCTTAGGCGTCAAGTTAGACATTTCAAGATGGTGCTTACGCAACGTAGGTAGGATGCCGGTAAGCACGATAGATGCGTTGAAATCATCTAGCTTTTCTTGAATTTTAATAAGCTTATCGCGATTCTCTGTTTCAAGTTCTGAAAAACAAGATCCTTTCAGTTCTCGAGGATTAAGATTGGTTTCTAAATTAAACTTAGCAAGCTCTGTCTCCACCCAATCATACTCTTTCATGGCCTCTAGTGCTTCTACTGCTATACATGCTGGGCGGATGGTACTATTGTCTACCATGACCATTTCTTGCTCTGCTCCTATACGGGTAATGTCATTCTCGAACCATCGATTCTCAAGCATATACTCAAGTGATTGAACATCTGCTAGAAGCGACTTAACGAATTTCTGCATCTGCTTTTGGTTCGACACCAAGGATACCTTCTGCTCTCCCATTGTTTATCGTTTTAGGGTCAAGAAGGGATGTAACCCCCTCTTATCTTAATGTATTGTGGAAATTAGAAATTTTATGATTTAAAATATGGTTTTCCAGGAAGAAAATGCATTATTGAACCGTTATATCATTGAAGTTATAAAAATCTGAATGCCAAAATCTATTGCAAGTCGATTCCTATTTTTTGCCTTGATGCTTTTCATGGTAGGGTGTTCCTCAGATAGAACACCACTGTTTGAGGTGCAGAATGAAGTAAACTTTATTCTACCTGGCGGATTAAATACCATCGAGACCCACGTTTTCGTCATCCGAGATGTACCTACATTCTTTAGATCAGGCTTAACGACTAATGGATTCTCTGAATCTGATGTTGTATCTATAGGTGCTACTCGAGCAACCATAGCTTCTTCTGGACAAGTAGGAGATTTTTCATTTATGAGTCGAGTTTCTGTGAGAGCAATTTCGCAATCAGATTCTGACCTAAATAAAGAAATGTTCTTTTTAGAAAACATTCCTTTTAATCAATCCGGTGAATTGAGGCTCTTTTCTTCTATTACAGAGCTGGTAGATATCTTACGTGAAGATGTAATCGATCTTGAAATAAGAATAACATTAAGGAATTCAACTCCTTTAGATTTGCAAAATAAACTTATCTTCAATTATGCTGTTTTCGATGTAGACAATTAAATATGGAAGGTCGATATAAATACATGGTTGAATTTCAAGTTCCTCAGCCCTTTCCGGCTGAACTAGAAGAGATGGTCAATGACCAGAGAATAGTTGTACATGATCTTTTCGTAGAAGGGAAGTTATTATCCTACACTCTTGCACATAATAGATCCAAGATATGGGGCATTTTCTTCGCCGATTCGGAAAGCGAATTGATCTCCCTCCTCGATCGCCTACCTATGACTCCCTATATGCAGTTCGATTACACTGAACTCATGTTTCATGAGACGGTTCAGTTCATTCCTGCTATGTCATTAAACTAGGTAATCTGCATGCCCATAACCAATAGAAAAGCCATACTTTTCATTCTTGCTACTGTCAATTTTACACACATAGTTGATTCAATGTTGATTATGCCGCTAGGTGATATATTCATAGAAGAGTTTAATATATCGGCTAGTGAGTTTTCTTACCTCGTTTCAGCATATGCATTCGCGGCATTCTTATCAAGTATATTAGGCACTTTCTTGATCGATAGATTCGACCGGAAGAAAGCATTCTTGACGGCATATATAGGTTTCGCAATAGGTACTTTATTGTGCGCTTTCGCAAGTGGTTATGAAATGCTATTAGGGCTAAGGTTTCTCACAGGCTTATTTGGAGGAGTAATTGGCGCCATCGTATTGTCAATAGTAAGTGATCTATATCTATTTAAAGAAAGAGGAGCAGCTATGGGTATTTTATTCGCAGCATTCTCAGCTGCTTCTGCACTGGGTATTCCCATCGGTCTATTTCTTGCGGCTAAAAGTACCTGGCAATTGCCTTTTATGATCATAGGGATTCTAGGACTTGTTATCTCTGCCATCATCTGGCTTGTTTTCCCTAAGATGACTAATCACTTCTCAGCTATTGAGAAAAAGCCAAGTATGACACAGACCATAACTGCCATAACCAGCGACAAAAACCAAGTCAATGCATTGATAGCAGGTGGCGTACTCATCCTTGCCCATTTTCTCATTATACCTTTTATCTCTCCTTACATGATTAAGAATGTAGGATTTACTCAAGTAGAAATATCGTATCAATTTTTCCTAGGTGGTGTAGCGACTATTTTTTCTGCCCCTCTTATAGGAAAACTGACCGATCGAATCGGCGTAATGAAAGTATTCTCTGTTATGATGGTTCTTTCATTTATCCCGACCTTACTCATTACCCACTTAAGCCTTGTTCCTATCTGGATAGGCTTATGCTATACTACTTTGTTTTTTATTTTAGCAAGTGGTCGTATGATTGCTCCTAATGCCCTTATCACTGCCGCCGCTCCTACGGCTAATCGAGGAAGTTTCATGAGTGTCAAGTCAGCTCTCCAGCAACTGGCTATCGGTATGAGTGCCCTGATCAG
>CALIQO010000661.1 GCA_938044055.1 uncultured Saprospiraceae bacterium | reverse complement strand
AAATTATTAAACGGAATAAAAAAGAAATCTAAAAACAAGGCTTTTATCAATGAAGTCATATCGTTCGTCCAGCAATCGGGAGGTATAGAATATGCCATAGATAAAATGAAAGGATACAGAGATGAAGCCCTGGTTATTATTTCCTCTTATCCAGATAGTAATGTCAAGGAGTCTCTGACACATCTTATCGATTATGTGATCGACAGAAAAATCTAATTATAAAGTTACTCTTTCAATGTTGGCACCTAAGGCATTAAGTCTGGTATCTATATTTTGATACCCTCGGTCAATCTGATTGATGTTGTGTATCATACTAGGTGTAGATGCAGATAGAGCGGCAATAAGAAGAGATACTCCTGCTCGTATATCAGGAGAAGTCATCGTAATCCCTCTAAGGGAAGACTTTCTTTCGAGCCCTATAACAGTTGCCCTATGAGGATCACACAGAATTATCTGAGCACCCATATCTATTAACTTATCTACAAAGAACAACCTACTCTCAAACATTTTCTGGTGTATCAAGACACTTCCTTTAGCTTGGATAGCTACTACAAGCAGAATACTCATGAGATCTGGAGTAAATCCAGGCCAGGGTGAATCATAAACTGTAAGAATACTTCCATCTATAAAGGTCTGTACTTCATACAAGTCTTGGGCAGGAACTACGATATCATCCCCATCAAAGTGTAAGTCAATCCCTAATTTCTGAAAAGTAGGTGGGATAACGCCGAGATTCGGAATGGATACATTCTTAATCCTTATGGAAGACTGTGTCATTGCAGCCAATCCTATAAATGAACCAATTTCAATCATATCTGGTAATACCCTATGGGTTGTTCCTCCTAGGGATTCAACTCCTTCTATGATTAATAGGTTAGAGCCTATGCCACTGATTTTTGCCCCCATTCTTACCAGCATCTTACACAATTGCTGTAAGTAGGGTTCGCAAGCTGCATTATATATCTGCGTTTTTCCTTCAGCCAGGACTGCAGCCATAACAATATTAGCTGTACCTGTAACAGAAATTTCATCCATGAGGATGTATGTACCTTTCAGTTGATCTGTTTCTAGAAAAAACTTAGATTCTTTTTCGTCGTACTTGAAGTCAGCTCCTAACTTCTGGAATCCCAGAAGGTGTGTATCTAGTCTTCTTCTTCCTATTTTATCTCCTCCGGGCTTCGGAAGAAAAGCCTTTTTATATCTAGCCAGGATAGGGCCTAAGAGCATAACAGAACCTCTGATTCTCTTAGCATCTGCTTGATAAGCAGGAGTAGACATATAATCAAGGTCAACATCGGAAGCACAGAATTTATAAGAGTCGTCAGACAACCGTTCTACTTTTACCCCTAATCCTGATATAAGAGATATAAGTTTTCTTACATCAACAATATCAGGCACATTTTCTATGGTTATTTCTTCCTTGGTCAACAGAGTTGCTGATAGAATCTGGAGTGCTTCGTTCTTAGCTCCCTGTGGAGTTATCTCTCCTGATAACCGTGCGTTTCCTTCTACTTTAAATGCTTGAGATGACATAATCTGCGTGTTTTAGATTCATTGCAATACAAAAGTATCATTTTATACATATTATAATAATTAATAATATGTAATTTTTACAATACTATAATGTATGCGCTATCTACATAGCAGATATAGGATGATGATTATGCGTAAGATATTAAAGAGGAATTGAAGGTCGGAGGAACGTTATTTCCTTCTTCTTTTCGGATTGTGGTTCTTCTTCTTAGACTTTTTGCCTTTTCCTTTACTGTTGTATCGGGATGAAGTATTCTGGTCAGACTTCATATTGAGAAGATCTAGCCTCACTTCTTCCAGGTTTACAGTATCCATTGATAGTTTCTTCAAGTCAGATTTAATAAGTTCATCATTGGCATAATGGTCTTTATTCCATGTCCTATATGCCATCTTCATATATGACCCTAGTATATCCAGAAATTCTTTTTGCTTTTCTTTATCTTCTAAGGCAATAGCTTTCTCCATTAAGGTCTGAAGATAACCACCATAATGTCTAAATTTCTTAACCTGACCAGGATAAGGAACAGGCTCTGGCTTTGCTTCTATTGCTTCTTGCGAAATTTCAATTCCTTCAGGGGTGTCTACATCTAATTTATAACCTGAAATCCTAAAGGCATGTTTCCACAATTTTTCTTTTACCTCTTCTATATGCTTATGGGATCCAGGATTTACCTGGAACATAAGTCTTATGATTGCTTCTACAAACGTCTGTCTTTCTTCCTTCTCTTCAATTGTAAGTGCGTGATTGATTAAATTCTGCACGTGTCTACCATATTCTGATATGACTAGTATATCTCTTCCTGAATTATATTCCATATTGTTCTTATAATCTTATCAATAAATGAAGTTACTCTACGGTAACTGATTTAGCTAGGTTTCTTGGTTGGTCTACATTACACTCTCGCATTACTGCTATGTGATAAGCTAGAAGCTGTAATGGAATCACAGATAATAGTGGAGACAAAGGATCTAATGTTTCTGGAATTTCAATGGTGAAATCAGCAACTTCCTTTATTCTTTCTTCACCTTCATTAACTACAGCAATAACGATTCCTTTTCTAGCTTTAACTTCTTGAATGTTAGAAAATATCTTTTCATAAGCACTCATGTTCGTAGCAATGATGATAACCGGCATTTTCTCATCTATGAGTGCGATGGGTCCGTGCTTCATCTCGGCTGCAGGATATCCTTCTGCATGGATATAAGAAATTTCTTTCAATTTCAATGCCCCTTCTAATGCTACAGGGAAGTTATATCCTCTTCCCAGATACAAAGCATTATTAGCATCCTTAATTTCTCCAGCTATATATTTTATCTGTTCATTGGTCGCTAGAACCCGTTCTACTTGTGTAGGAATATCTACTAGTGCGTAACACAATTGCCTGAAATAAGATTCAGATATGGTTCCTCTTTTATAACCTAGATTCATCGCCATCAGGGTTAGTACAACTAACTGGCTTGTGAAAGCCTTAGTAGATGCAACTCCTATTTCTGGACCAGCATGGGTATAAGAACCGCTATCTGTGATTCTAGCTATACTAGATCCTACCACATTTACAATTCCATATAATAAAGCTCCTTTTTCCTTTGACAATTCCAGAGCAGCAAGCGTATCCGCCGTTTCTCCAGATTGCGAGAGAGCGACAATAACATCTTTCTCTGAAATAACAGGATTTCTATATCTAAATTCAGAAGCATATTCAACCTCTGTGTTGATTCTCGCAAGATCCTCAAAAAGGTATTCCGCAATCAATGCAGAGTGCCAGCTGGTACCACAAGCAACAAGGACAATACGTTCAGCATTAGTTAATCTAGCTAGGTAAGGCTGCATGCCTCCTACAGAAACCC
>CALIQO010000660.1 GCA_938044055.1 uncultured Saprospiraceae bacterium | reverse complement strand
CTATATATAATCAAGTAGGAAAGATTGTATTGACTAAGAAATTGGTCTTGGGAGTAGACCTTCTCGATTTAGCAGATACCCAAGATGGAATCTATTATTATTTCATCAGAAATGACGATGGCGATGTATTATCTCAAGGTTCTATAATAGCACTATAGACCAATCCGATAAGTGTGATTATGGATACCCACTTCATTGTAAAATAGGTGTACATTTGCCCTTGAGGCAGAATAACCTTATAACAATACCTATGGCACAGATAATTTACGGAAGAAATCCTATAGAAGAAGCGATCAATGAAGGAGTCAGAATGGAAAAAATCTTTCTCCTGCAGACGGTTACTGGCCCATATGAGAAGCTGGTCAGAAATTATTGCCAGGAGCATAGGATACCACTTGCTAAGGTGCCAGCGATAAAACTGGACAAGTTGACTCGTCAGCAGAATCACCAAGGCGTTGTCGGAATTATGCCGGCAATAGAATACCATGACATCAGTAAGGCTTGTGCGATCAATACCGAGGCACCTAGGGTTGTGATTCTAGAGAATATAACCGATGTAAGAAACGTCGGAGCCATAGCTAGGTCAGCACTGGCATTTGATTTTCAGGCCATGATTGTGGTAGGTGGAAAATCTGCCCCTATCAATGAAGATGCCATCAAGGCTTCTGCTGGAGCGTTGCTGAAACTACCTGTGTGCCGAGGAAAAAATGTAATGGTTGTGATTGAAGAATTGCAGCAACTGGGATATGCAGTGTATACCACTTCCTTAAAAACGAATGACAATTTCGATAGCATAGATCAATCTGTACCTGTTGCCATCATTATGGGTGCAGAAGACAAGGGGGTAAGTTATGATTCGATAAAACTTGCAGACGGCAACGTGAAGATTGCCCAGAGTACTCAGATGGAATCGCTCAATGTATCTGTTGCTGCAGGAATTGCGATGTATGAATTATTTCATAAAAAAGGCATAGAATAAAACTAATTTCCCTGATATATCATTATCAGAAGTGAACCATAAATAGAATATAACTTGAAGATCTTTAAATTTTTTACCTGGATATGCTCTTTGATTCTGATCGGTAGCTACACTTCTTGTAGTTCTGGAAAGCAGATGGAGACGGTAGCAACACAAGAATTATCGCAGAATAAGCCTCTGGAGAATGCTTTATTATGGAAAGTTACTGGTAATGGAATAACCAAGCCTTCTTATGTATATGGTACCATACACATCATCGGTAAGGATGATTTTTTCTTGCCAGATGGAACCTTGACTGCGGTTGAGGAAACGGATAAAATGGTATTTGAGATAGATATGAATGACATGAATGATATGTCTAAGCAGATGGGAATGCTCAAGGATGTTTTCATGAAAGACAATACGACCTTAAAGGACTTGCTGACAGAAGAGGAATATGGAACGGTGGAATCCCACTTTAAAGGTATGGGATTGCCGATGATGATGTTTGAAAGAATGAAGCCTATGTTCTTGACGGTATTCGCTGGAGACGGCATGGACATCGGTGGACTACAATCTGGGTCTATGAAGTCCTATGAAATGGAGTTTTTCGAAATGGCACAGAATACTTCTACTCCAGTAAGTGGATTAGAATCAATAGAATATCAATTGAGCATGTTTGACTCAATTCCTTATAAGGATCAAGCAATGATGCTGGTAGAGACGATACAGACTTCTGATGCGGGATCAGACATATTTAAGGAAATGATCGATATGTATAAGTCTCAGAATATAACTTCTATGGTCGAGATGATGGATGGAGAATCCCTGGGCGGCCATGAAGATCTCTTGCTGTTTCAGAGAAACAGAAATTGGATTCCTATTATGGAGAACCTAATGAAGGAAGGGCCAGTATTTTTCGCTGTAGGGGCAGGACACTTAGCGGGAACAGAAGGTGTGCTGAAGTTGCTTATGAAACAAGGGTATCAAGTAGAACCTATATCGCACGAGGCGAAAACATAAATGCATGGCACTGATAAAACCTTATGATGGGATAATGCCCATTATAGATGACAGTTGCTTCGTTGCTGAGAATGCAACCCTTACCGGAAATATTACCATTGGTTCAGAAAGCAGTGTATGGTATCAAGTGGTTATCCGAGGTGATGCTAATAAAATAATTATCGGGGATCGAGTCAATATCCAGGATGCATCCGTCGTCCATGGAACCCATGGGCGCGGAGATACAATTATAGGAAATGATGTATCTATCGGTCATCGTGCCATCATCCATGGGTGTAAAATTTCTGACAGGGTATTGATCGGAATGGGTGCCATCATTCTAGATGATACGGTAATTGAAGAAAATGTGGTGGTGGCCGCAGGAGCCTTGGTGCCACAGAATAAGGTCTTAGAGTCAGGGTATCTCTATGCTGGAATACCTGCAGTTAAGAAAAAGAAGCTGGAACCTGGGATGATACAAGTATATATAGACGGAACAGCTGCTTCTTACGTGTCGCTATCTAGAAAGTACATGCAGCATGATTCAGAAGTGTAAGAAATGAAAAACAACTTCACCATGGCTGGTCAATTCCAGTGCCGGAGCAGGTATCTTAATAATATTGGCTAGAGATAGGATGGATTTAAGGAAGTAATTGTCTGTTTTAATCTGGGTAAGATCTACATCTAGGCTGAGGTAAAACTGTCTGTATCTAGGGAATAAGTCTGGATCTAATTCATAAGCGACACCATCTGTGCTCCACCTGTTTTCGAATCCTCCGTACAGGTTTTCTGAGCCGTAGCCTACGGCTAGGTTTAGCCAAGTCGGTAGATATTCTGTGTCAGGGAATAAGCTGCGAAGATTGGCACTTATCCAGTAAGTCTGATTGTTGTAATCCTTGAGATAGCGTTCTGTAAAACTGGATCCGAATAAACTATTTCCTCTTTCTTGAAGATTCGTAGTAGCGCTACCATCTATGGAATTTATAATTATATCCGGTCTAGATTTCCAGGTAGAAGATTCCTTAAACATAAACCGCTGCTCTCCCCAGGCTTTCTGTTGTAAAGCGAATGAACCTATGCCTACCATATTAGCACCGAAATCCGAAATTGAAAATCCCCACTGAGTAGAAAATCCATCTAAGACCTCAACTGTAGACTGGAAGATGGTCCCGCATAGACTTCCTATCAAGATTGATTTTCCTTCTGACACTCCGGTCCAGCGGGAAGCTTTATAGAAAAGGTGACTCTGTAGGTATGCGGTATAGATGTGTCCAGCCTTATCTATCTGATTCCATTCTCCTAAATCATCGAAAAAGTGAAATCCACTCTGAGGAAACTCACTGTACCAGGTTTTATAAAGACCTATTGTGAACCCAGTGGAAACTCCAGCTGTCGCTCCTAGAGCCGTATAAAATCGAGTATTATGAAAAGAATCGGCAGGCTCCCAGAATTGATTGAAGGCAGATTTCTGCTGGGATTCTCCTTTTGCGGAACACCATAAAAACAGCATAGCTATTGCTATAGGCCTCATAAAGTATTGTTTATTAAGCATGTATGTGCGTAAAACGATTTTCTTAATCAATCTTCATGATTTTTGCAGAAATTCTATCTAAAACGGGCATTTTTTCCCAGAATACCTTGAAAATGGCAGTTTCTACTGTTATTCTTAACATAACTTATGTCTTGCAGCATATTATGAATTAAAATTAATCGTATTCTGTAAACTGTAATTACTTAATAAGAATTAACTTAGCCCCATTCTAGGTGGGCTATATTTGTTGAACATAAATACCACCGTAAAAAACAAATATATGAGAATAGTTATTGCTGGATGGTTGCTGTGCGCAGGATTCTTTTTTACTACACAGTTAAATGCCCAAGATCTTCATTTCACACAGTTCCAATTTGCTCCGTTGACCATTAATCCGGCCTTGGCAGGATCTTACAGTGGGTCATATAGAGTAGGGGGAATTTACCGTGATCAGTACAGTTCTGTGGCGACAAGTGGCTTTAAGACATTAAGCTTTATGGCTGATGCTCCGATTATCAGAGGATTCAGGAAAAATGACTGGAT
>CALIQO010000659.1 GCA_938044055.1 uncultured Saprospiraceae bacterium | reverse complement strand
ACTTGTCCTTCTATAGGAATGGATGTATCAACTTCAGTGATTGCTGTAGAGAAATCTGGCTTAGAAGCCTCAATTCTATATTTCTTGTCCCTATCTATGTACACCTTGAAGTTATTGCCGGTAGGATTAATCTCTTCAAACAAGAGTTCGTTACCGCCATCTGTAATGTCATAGATTTTCAATGTAGTACCTGCTAATTCTTCTAGCGTCTGCTTATCGAAGGTAGATGCATCAAGAAGCAGTCTATCTGTTGTCAGATATACTTTCTTAATAATTTCTTCAGAGGTATCTATATTCCTCGTACTTAACATCATAGTGTCCGGATTGAATCCTTCTTTTTCAGAAACTATAATGTAATTCCGATTTCTTCTTAGTTGAAAATTGTGATCTATACCATCTAGTGTGGTTACTTCAGCTATAATTTCTCCAGAGTTAGGATCAATCAATTTCACAGTTACACCAGTAAGGCTATCTCTGGTAAGCGCGTCATATGTCAATGTATTTAGATCAATAATGACATTTTCTATTCTTGCTTCATAGACATCATAGCAACAAGCTTCTTGTTGAGATTCAATATAGTATGACCCTAATCTATTAGACGATAAATACGCTTTTTCTTCTTCGCCTTCAAGCACATAATAGATATCATTGTAACTGCTATTAATAGGTGCTGGCTGATGAATCGGATCTTGGAACTCTGACATAAGGTAGTCAGAACTGTAGATGTCATATCCTCCTAGTCCTATTCTTCCGTCTGTACTGAAGTAAAGGATATTAGAGTTGGTATGATAGAAAGGTGTTATGTCATCTCCTTTAGAATTAATCGTTGATAGGTTCTCAGGAGTACTAAGGCTGCCGCTTTCAGATATACTTGATCGCCATATATCCATACCACCGTTTCCTCCAGGTCGATTAGAAGAAAAGTATAAGTACTTGTTATCTCCCATACCACCTATTGAAGGTTGAGTAGAAGTAATTGAATCACCTTCAACATTGATCGACAACAATTGAGGGTTCAAGTAATTGCCTTCATCATCTATAGATCTAGAATACAGCTTACATACAAGATCTGATTCCGTTAAGTAGTCGCATATGGTGTAGTATAAGGTATTGCTACTTTCATCAAATGCTGAGTTAGCAATACTCTTATCTGTAGCGTTGATATCGCCTTCTATGGTTTCACCATTGCCACCTTCTGTAGATTTTAATAGCTTAGAGATAAGCTTTTTAGGATTGCTCTTTCCTACTTCATTCTCATATCTCATAGAAGAATAAATCAAATCTCCTTTATAGTTAAAGGCTCCAAATTCTGAATATGGTGAATTGATACTTTCTCCTAGATGATTAATCTTAATTGACTCGTCTGAATTTTCAACCTGATCTAGTGCCCATCTTGCAGACTCCCTTCCTAAGGTTGCTTTGTTATTTTCTTCTTGATAAGTATCTCCATATTCTGACTGAAACAACTCATAACTTTTCACAGCCGAATCGTATTGTCCTACTTTATGGTAAAGGTCTCCCAGGTGATAGTTAATGAGTGGATATTCGCTAGCTTGATCACTTTCCAGTACTTCGTTATATCTAGCGATGGCAGTTGTATATGCAGAGAACCCTCTTGCAGATTCTGCTACTAAATATTTTAAGTCTGTTCTTGTTGAATCAAACTCTAAAGCAGTATTATAATAACTAAGGGCAGAATAGTAGTCCTTAGCCAGATATGCCTTGTCAGCTGCGTTGATAAAGGCCTTCTGGGACTGGCCTATCACGCTGGTTATCCCAGCACTTGCAATCAATAATGTAAAAATCAGTTTTCGTATCATGTCGCTCTATCCGTATTAATAAATAGGACAAACCTTAAATTTCCCTAAGGGTTTCACTCTTGTAATTATATATCTAAAGTGGATTTCAGGTCCACCTCTATTATCTGTAACATTGCTGAAGTCTGATATATCAATATCGTAACTCAAGCCTACGTATATATTCTTATACTTTAAGGCTACTTGAGGCCATATAGCCTGTGTCGTTCTATATCCTAGACCCAAGTGTATTTCCGTTTCCTGTCCTCTCTGATTGTTGAGGAAAAACTTAAACAATCCCGAGACCAGGGTTTCTTTATATTCTCTCTGCATCTGATGCAATGCATTCAATTGAATATCTAATTTTTCTGTTAATTGAAAATTACCATCCACCTTATAGCTTAATCTCATAGGAAGAGCTAAGTCTTGAGAATTAAAGAAATTAGGTTTAGGTTGTATAAAGTGGAACAAACCAATACCAAAGTCAATCTTCGTTCTAGAAGTCTTCTGCCACCTATAATTTATACCTGCTCCTGTCTCTAAAAAATTAACCCTCATCAAATCAAAATTCTCACCAGGAGAAAGGCTGGGATCAAATCTATCTCCATCCCACTGCTTATCCCATGTCAGATCTGATATATTAAAACCTCTAGAAGAAAAGCCTAAGAGGAGTCCTCCAGTTATAAGATTGCTTTTATTAAGAATTCTAGTGTATGATCCAGATAGGTTAAAATTGGTAAGATTTAATCTGGAATCTCCCTGACGATCGTAGTTAAAAAGAAAGCCATACCCGAAGAATCCTTTTTCATCGTTATTCCTAAAGTATTTTCTATCGTATGATCCTGAAAATGTCAACCAAGGTACAGGAACTGACCTCCATTGATCTCTAAAACTCGCCATATAGCGGATGTCACCATTAAATATTCCAGTGGAAGCTGGGTTAATATTTATCGGCGAATTGTGAAATTGCGAATAATGCAAATCCTGGCCATGTACGTACAGAGAAGTGCAAAAAATGCAAGAAAACAATAAAACGCGAAACCGTATTATCTTCTTCAATGTTCAGGTTGATTATTATATTATAAAAAACGATAACATATAATTACCTGAAGAAGATGAACATATCATTCTGCGGGTAGCTATAAGTTTACATCGGAATATATATGGCAAAAATCATACTAGTTTTTACCATACTTAAGCACAAGATCATGCTTAAATAGGCAAAATTTACTTGCATTTAAGGTAATTTTCACATAGTCAATTAACTAATATCTAATTTAACTGATGTGTTAAAAACCTATATTCTTACATCTATATTCCTACCAATCAAGAAGTATATAGGAAACCTGTTTTATAAAAATTGAAGCCAGAAAAGATAAGAAGTCGTTTTCGTCTAATATTGCTTTTATCCTTTAATAAAAATCTAAGTGATTTCTACTGGTAATAATTCTGTCATTAAGGTTCTTATATGGTATCTATTTTGATATTAAAAATAAATTTAATAAAAGATATATGTATTTCCTTATTCTACAATGTTATTTTCAAGAATTATGTGAATAAACTATGAAGCTACTTCTACCTAAAGAAATTAAAGAACTGGAAATAAAAAGTGTATCAAAACAGGGAACAAATCTCCTATCACTGATGGAGGAAGCATCGTATGTGTTTTTTCGATGGTTTATGCGAAATCTACCGATACCAAGTGATACCGTATCTATATATATAGGTAAAGGCAACAATGGTGCTGATGGATTATGCATAGCCTCCTATATGTCCAGCGTCTTTAAAACAGTAAAAGTTATCATTATTGAGAAAAATGAGAACATTGAAAGTCTCTGGGCTAAGATGTATAATCGAGTCTCTCATATTGAGAATTTAGAATTTATTGATTTTCAACCCACAATTCAAAATGCTGCTTTAAGTAAAATCATTATAGATGCTATTTTCGGGATTGGACTCAACAGAAAGGCATCAGCAGTCTGGGAAGAAGCTATAAAACAATTAAACTCCAGTGGTTCATATATTTATTCTGTAGATAGCCCCTCTGGGCTGTATGAAAATTCTGAAATAGAAGATACTATTGTTGAAGCTCACGCTACCCTTAAATTTTTCAGACCCCTACCCTGGTTCTTCTATAAAGAATATGCGCCTTTTTTAGGTAAATGGGAATACTTACCCATTGGATTAGATGAGTTAATAGCCGATGAATCAACTTCATCTTACCATATCACCATTGCGGAGGAAGTAAAGCACATGATCCAACATAAAAGTCCATTTGCCCATAAGGGCACTTATGGACATGCTCTCATATATGCAGCTAGTCCTAATATGCGAGGAGCAACTTGCCTTACTATTAAAGGAGCTATCAACGCAGGAGCAGGAAAAATTACAGTTGCAACAACTGAAGAACAGTATGGATTCTATCAGTCATTGTTCCCAGAAGTTATCTGTAAATCCATAATGGAAATAAATAAGTCCGTATATACGTATGATGCAGTATGTATTGGTCCTGGTTTTGGGAATGGAAAAGACGGCATAATACAGACTAGTCTTAAGCGACCTCATTTAGTTATCGATGCGGATGGATTGAATGCGATTGCTAGGAATAGCTGGCTAGATGATGTCGTGGAAGGAACTATTATTACACCTCATATAGGAGAATTCAGACAACTATTCGGAAAATACGAGACCCGCAAAGATTATGTCAGTAGACAACAACAAGAGTCTATTAAAAGAAGAATATATATTATATTGAAAGGCAGATATACAAGTATTACTGATCCACAAGGGAATGTTTATTTTAATGCTACAGGTAATGAAGGCATGGCCACAGCTGGTTCTGGTGATGTACTTACTGGAGTACTTACATCAATTCTTGCAAGAACGAGGAACCCATTGAATGCTTGTCTCAGTTCTGTATATATTCATGGTAAGTCTGGAGATCTAGCAGCTGTTGAATTAAGCAAGATATCTATGTCTGCTGGAGATATAGCCGGCAACATTCCGAAAGCAATAAAAACAACAATAAGTAGATGAAGAAGATCGTAGTGTTAAGTGGAGCTGGCATCAGTGCTGAAAGTGGCTTGAAAACTTTTAGAGATTCTGATGGATTGTGGGAAGGTCACAAAGTAGAAGAAGTTGCTACACCAGGGGCATGGGCTGAAGATCCAGAAAACGTCTTAAGGTTTTATAACCAGAGAAGAAAGCAGTTGCTTGAAGTAAAACCACATTCCGGCCACATATCTCTAGCAGAACTTGAAAGAGCATATCATGTAGAGATTATAACTCAGAATGTCGATGATCTTCATGAGCGGGCAGGTTCAAGCAATGTTTTACATCTACATGGAGAGTTACTTAAAGTAAGATCTGTAGACAACGAGGATCTGGTTCTGGAATGGGAAAAAGATTTAAATCTAGGTGATTGCGGCTCAGATGGAAAACAATTAAGACCTCACATTGTATGGTTCGGTGAAGCCGTTCCTATGCTAGAAAAGGCAATTGTTAAAATTCAAGATGCAGATATTGTTGTTATCGTAGGTACTTCTATGGTTGTTTATCCAGCTGCCTCATTAATACATTATGCACCTCCTTATTCTCAAGTATATTACATCGATCCTAATCCGAATATAAACCATGAATTATCCTTGCGACCTAATTTCAAGATTATTCCAGAAAAAGCAACAATAGGTATACCTATACTTTTGGAAAATTTAAATCAACAGTGAATTACCTAATAATCGTAATGTCTCCAGTAATAGTCTGTTCTCCTGAAGTTCGATCATCGGTATAATCAACTTTAACGATGTACACATATACACCTGGATCAGCAGAATTAGCATCTCCTATCCTTCCATCCCACGATTCATCTAAAGAAGTAGATGTAAATACCTGATTGCCCCATCTATCGAATATAGAAATGCTATAAGAATTAATGGTCACTCCATCTCGGAAGGATGGAACGAAAGTCTCATTATTGCCATCGCTATTAGGGGAGAATATATTAGGAATGTAAGAATCAAAATAAAAGCATGTCCTGAAAGTTATAAATACTTCATCTTCTGTCTCACAACCATTTATATCAATTACAGCACGTATCAATCCTTCTTCTTGAACATTGTAACTATCTCCTGTACTGCCATCTTGCCAGGTAATTCTTCCTTCTGTTTTCTGAGGTGTTAAAACAATACCTGTATCATCACATACGGTTGTGTCGAATCCCAACTCCACAGACGGAAGTTCTTGAAACGAAATAAATATTGAATCTCTAGAATCACAGCCATTTTCTATGGCATTCAACCAATATAATCCAGTAGCATTAATCACTCTATCTCTATCAGAGGAGCCATCTTCCCATGTAAAGTCTATAAGATCTGCTGCCGCACTTAAATCAGCTAATTCTCCATCACACAGGTTTATGTCTTGACCAAGATCTACATTAGGTCTTGGTAAAATAGCGACATTCACAGATTCTTGTGTCAAGCATCCATTGTTATCAAGGATTACAGAAAATGAACCTTCGCTGTTTATTGTATAGGAATCAGAGGTAGTTCCATCTTGCCACAATCCAGGAATTTCTGTTGTAACTACCCATACATCTCCAGAACATAATGAAGTATCGGCTGGACCTAAATCTACTTCTGGAAACAAAGATATGAGTACATCTACTGTATCTGATAACTCACATACGCCTTCTACAACAGAAAGGATATATTGACCTGAAGCGGTTACATTAATCATATTGTCTGTATCTCCAGTACTCCACATATATTCATCTCCCGTAACATTAGAAATTAGGTTGAAATCATCTCCTTCACAGCCACTTAAGTCTTCTCCGAGATCTAGATTAGACGCTTGCTGATAAGCTACATATATGCTGTCTTGATTTGCACATCCCATTACATCAACGACAACTTTAATAGGGCCTTCAGTCGAAACCTGATAATCTCTTCCATCGGTTCCATCTTGCCAGGTATATGTAGCACCAGTTGTTTCTCCTACTGTAAGATTTAAAAGATCACCATCACACAGTAAGGTATCATTTCCTATTTCTGATTCTGGTAATGGAACATAATCAATGTTTATAGAATCTGAAAACTCACAATCATTGATATTAGTTGTTGCATAATACAATCCACCCATATTACCAGAGAAGGTAGGTGAAGTAGAACCATCTTGCCACTCATAAGTGACAGATTCGGGAACAGTTGCATCTAATGTAAATGGTTCTCCTTCGCAAAAATTCTGATCTTCTCCAAGATCGAATCTTGCCAGTTGCTGAAAAGTTACATAAATGGAATCTTGATTGATGCATCCATTTATATCTACTGTAACAACATGAGGTCCTT
>CALIQO010000658.1 GCA_938044055.1 uncultured Saprospiraceae bacterium | reverse complement strand
CACATTACTTATCATAGAACAAAGAAGGGAATTCTTTCTGTGCTTTCTCATAGTCGGTAGGGATCCCTATGTCTAGGAAGTATCCGTCACTTAGATGACCGTTTATGTGGTGCTTGTTTAAGTGTTTTTCGAAGTAATCTCTTTCAATGGAAAATTTTTCAGGAAAGGGAATAGATTTTAATTTGGGGACATTTATTAGATATATTCCACCATTAATTAATCCTTCTGAGCAAGGTTGTTTTTCAAGGAAGTCAACAACCTTACTTTCTTTATCAATGATTACCTGGCCATAGCGAAAAAAATCTTTCATTGGTTTCAAAGCCAGTGTAGCATCGGATGCTGATTTTAGGTGTTGATCCATCATTTCTTTAAGACTGACTATGAATATAGAATCTCCATTAAAGACATATATGGTGTCATCATTCACTGTATCTAGAGATTTCATAATGGCACCTCCTGTTCCCAGTGGTTCTTCTTCCATAACATATCTGATCGGCGTATGCTTGTATAAATCTCCGAAATGATCCATAATTACTTCAGACTTATAACCGACAGATAATATTAATTCTTCTATCCCTTGAGTGATAAGGCCATCAACCTGGTATTCAAGAAATGGTCTACCATTGATGTCAGCCATAGACTTCGGAATATCATGAACTACTGATCTGAGTCGGGTTCCGAGGCCTCCTGCTAGAATGATTGCTTTCACGGTTGTGGGAATAAGGTAGATTCTACAATTTCACATATGGTGTGCCCGATAAGCATGTGGCATTCTTGAATCCTCGGTGTGTCAGTAGAAGGGATACGGATGATGTGGCGGGAAATATCTTTCATTTTTCCACCTGAAGATCCAGTCATAGAGACAACTGTCATTCCGTTCTGAGTAGCTTGTTCTATGGCCTTTACGACATTACTGGAATTTCCAGAAGTAGACAGAGCTATGAGAATATCTCCTTTATTGCCTATAGCTTGTAATAGTCTAGCATAAATCTCATTGTAGCTATAATCATTAGCAACAGCAGTCAAGTAAGAAGTGTTGACATGGAGTGCTTCTGATGACAGAGGAGGCCTATCGTAGTAGTATCTGCCAGACAACTCAGCTGCAAGATGTTGCGCATCAGCTGCACTTCCACCATTGCCACAGAATAGGACTTTATTGCCTGATCGAAAACAATCGATAATCTTCTGAGTAATTACATTGATTTCATTTATGATTTCAGGATTGTTTAATACATCCTGTTTTAATGAAATGGCAGCATTGATATTTTTTTTAATTATTGATGACTGGTCCATGTGGTCAACCCATTTTTTACAAAACTATAAATTTGGTGTTTTACACCTATTGCTTCTAATACCTCTATTACCTTATACTTAGTTCCACCTGGAGCATAAAATATCATAAAACCTCCACCACCAGCTCCAGATATCTTACCACCGGTTGCACCTGCTGAAGTTGCTTGAGTATAGATATTATCTATGCTTTCATTTGTAATTCCGGAAGCGAGTTTTTTCTTATTTATCCATCCGTAATCTAGGATGTCGCCCATTTCAGATATATCGGCTCTAAGCATGGCTTCTTTCATCTGGAATGCTTGCTTTTTAAGATTATGGGTTGCATTAAGTACAACTTCTGTGTTGTCCTGGAAACTCTCTTTCTGAGCTTCTATAATCTGACTTGACTCTCTACTTGTCTGTGTATAGAAAAGTAACAGATGGAATTGTAATTCTTGGAGGATTTCATTCTTGACTCTGAGTGGGTTGATGATTACACTTCCGTCTTGTTTAAATTCCATGAAGTTGATCCCCCCGAAAGTCGCTGCGTATTGATCTTGTTTTCCTCCAGCCATATTCAGATCTTCTCTTTCAATCTGATAGGCTAAGCGCGCAATATCATATTCTCCGAGCGGAAGGTTTAACCATTCTACGAAAGCACCTATAATTGCTACAACTAGGGTAGAAGACGTTCCTAAACCTGAACCCGTCGGTGCATCGATGTGCGTTATCAACTCGAAACTCAACGGCTTATCAGAAAAATCTCTTACGATCCTGTTATAAATACCTTTCTGAAGTTTCAGTTTTTCGCTGATGGGTAAGGTTTCTATAGATTCGAAGACTTCTTCTTCGTTTCGATCAATCGCTCTGAATATGATCTTGCCATCGTCCCTAGGAATGAGAGTCGCATGAGCGTAGAGACTTATGGTGCCATTAAGTATAGCACCTCCATGCATCTCTGAGTAAGGACTTACATCTGTTCCTCCACCGGCTATACCTATCCTTAAGGGTGCTTTACTTACATGTATCATGATTAGATATTAATCTTATCCGCTAAGGTAAATATATTCTTCGTCAGTACATTCCAAGTATATTTCTTCTTTTCATCTCGTACACCACAAATAAATTTTTCTTCTTTCTTGTGATCGTAAAAATCGATGATGGCTTCTGCAATAGCGTCTGGTGAGACTTTAACTACATAACCGACCTTTCCATCTGGACACATCTCGCTAAGCCCTCCTACATCAGTAACAACCATTGGTTTCTCGAAGTGATAAGCAATCTGAGTAACACCACTCTGAGTTGCCGATCGATAAGGTTGAACAACAAGGTCACTCGCGTTAAAGTAATGTCCTACTTCTTCGTTAGG
>CALIQO010000657.1 GCA_938044055.1 uncultured Saprospiraceae bacterium | reverse complement strand
TTCACTTTTTTTTTAAAAAATATCCGCTATAGACTTAACGATATGAAAATGTTTTGGCCCTGTTCGACAAGAGATTTTTCAGAGAGGTATATTTCATCGACCTTCCCAGCTTCTATTGCCGTAACTGTTGTCTCCATTTTCATAGCTTCAATGATAAATAATGGTTGATTTTTAATTACCTCGTCTCCCTTTGATACCATGATTTTAGAGAGAGACCCCTGTAGAGGTGTTCCTATCTGACCATCCTTAGTTACTTTAATATTAGAAACTGTTTCCGATTTTATATTATCGTCTTTAACAACAACCGTACGGATGGCGCCATTCAACCTAAATATAACCAACCTGTTCCCATATTCATCGGCTTGATTCGCATTTAGAAATTCTATTAAAATGGTTTTACCTTTTGATATTTCAACGGTGATTTCTTCGTTGGGTTTTAGTCCATAGAAGAAATTGATAGTCGGTAATTTACTGACTTCTCCATAGGTTGAATAGTGGTCATAGTATGCCTCATATACTTTAGGATAAAGCAAATATGCTAGGAGGTCTGCTTTTCCATCTCCTTCTGGAAACTTGGATCTGAATGCTTCTGTTTCCACTTCCCAATCGATGGGTTCTAGATGAGCATTGGGTTTATTGACATAAGGTACCTCGTCCTTAAGGATAACTTTCTGCAGCTCTTCTGGCCAGCCAAATTTCCATTGCCCGAGATCTCCCCTCATCAGTGATTTTACACTTTCAGGAAAAGATAGAGAATCTCCTTTAGTAATAAGGTCGTCCCCTGTGAGGTCATTAGTGGTCATAAACATAGCCATATCACCCACAACCTTAGACGATGGAGTCACTTTAACTATACCGCCCAGCATTTCATTGAATGTTTTATAGTTATCTTTTATTTCTTCGAATCGATCTTCCAAGCCGAGCCCTCTGGCTTGAGGTCTGAGGTTAGAATACTGACCCCCTGGTATTTCGTGTTGATAGACATCTGCAGTTCCTGATTTTAATTCTGTTTCGAACGGGTAGTAATGCGATCGTACTGCTTCCCAGTATTGCGCCATCTGTGACAGAAAGCCTTGATCGATCTCGGGATTCCTATCATGATTATCCAGCATCGCAACCAGAGAATTAAAGTTAGGTTGTGAGGTGATTCCCGATAGACTACTTATGGCAACATCTACAATATCAACACCAGCATTTATAGCAGAAAGATAAGTTGTAGATTGAATGGAAGAGGTATCATGGGTATGCAGGTGGATGGGCATGTCTACAGCTTCTTTTAATGCACCTACTAGAATGGCTGCAGCATCCGGCTTTAATAAACCCGCCATATCTTTAATAGCTAGCATATGCGCACCAGCATCTTCTACTTCTCTTGCCAGATCTAGGTAGTATTGTAAATTAAATCTATTGTCTCCTTTATCCAGAAGATCTCCCGTATAGCATATGCATGCTTCTGCAATAGAAGAAGTTTCATTTACAACCGTGCGTATACTGGTCTTCATAGCTTCAACCCAATTCAATGAATCGAAAATTCGGAAGACATCAATACCATCTTCGGCAGCTTGCACCACAAAAGCCTCCACCAAGTTATCAGGGTAAGCTTTGTAGCCTACGGCATTGGAGCCGCGTAACAACATCTGCAACATAACATTGGGCATTCGTTTTCTTAAATTCCTCAACCGCTGCCAAGGAGACTCCTTGAGAAATCGCATTGCTACGTCAAAGGTTGCTCCTCCCCATACTTCCATGGAAAACAATTGATGTCCCAATCCTTCCGCATAATTATCTGCAATCTTTTCTAAATCATAAGTCCTCATCCGAGTTGCAAGAAGAGATTGGTGGGCATCTCGAAAAGTTGTATCGGTAAATAGAATTTTGTTTTCGCCTCTTATATAATCTACAACGCCTTGTGGACCTTTTTCTGACAACAAGTCTTTCGTCCCTAGAAGCAAGGCACTATTCTGTAAAGCAGGTATCGTTGGTTTTAATAAAATTTTAGTTTCATCAATGGCTTTTACATCCTTGTTCTTATTGACGATGACATCTCCGACGAATCGAATCAACTTCGTTCCTCTGTCCTTCCATCCTGGAGGTTTCAATAACTCAGGATGCTCTGCAATATAATTTACAGTTACCATTCCGTTTCTGAATTCTGGAGCCTTCAGAATATTTAGTAGGAAGGGTATATTGCTCTTTACTCCTCTAATTCTGAATTCTCGCAAAGCACGGTGTAACCTATCTGCCGATTGACCTAGCGTATGTCCCCATGCCGTAACCTTGACCAGCATGCTGTCGAAGAATGGTGATATCGTAGCACCTGCATATGCATTACCTGCATCCAATCTTATTCCGAATCCACTGGCACTTCTATATGCCACTAATCTGCCGTAATCAGGTTTAAATCCATTGCTAGGGTCTTCCGTAGTGATTCTACATTGAATGGCGTAACCACGCATACTTACATCTTCTTGATTCTGTATACCGATTTCCTCATCAGCGAAGTTATGGCCACGAGCTATCATAATCTGAGTCCTGACAATGTCTATCCCTGTTACAACTTCTGTAATTGTGTGCTCGACTTGTATCCTTGTATTAACTTCTATGAAGTATATGTTCTCTTCGCTGTCCACCAGGAATTCTACAGTACCTGCATTGACATATCCAGCATCTCGACAGATATCCATGGCGTAGGTATATAACTTCTGTTTCGTTTCTTGTTTTAAATTAACCGATGGTGCAACTTCCACGACTTTCTGATATCTCCGTTGCACAGAGCAATCCCTTTCGTAGAGGTGTAAAATGTTACCAGATTCATCGCCTAAAATCTGAACCTCTATATGCTTAG
>CALIQO010000656.1 GCA_938044055.1 uncultured Saprospiraceae bacterium | reverse complement strand
ATATATCTAAGCATATAAATCATCAAGATAAGTGTGAAAAAAAGCTGAATCCAAGACCATACTTTCATACTTAGTGGAGCTGGAACTTCGTACTTAACTTGGGTGCGGGCTTCGTCTACTTGGACGGGAAATCTTTTCTTAACATCAGCTGGTCTCCAGCCGGTAGGCATAAACCATATCTTACATTTATCTTCCCAGCTCTGGGTATACCAGGCATCCCTAAAAAGCATGGCTACATGCTGAAAATTTATCAATATGGGATTCCATGTCTGAACGGGCTTCTTGACTCCATACACAGGTGCTTCTTCAGGCAATTCTTCTTGAAAGGTTCCGAACCACTTATCCCATACGATAAAAATCTGGCTGTAATTTTTATCGATGTATATATGATTTATGGCATGATGGACCCGATGGTGTGAGGGCGTTACTATGATGTGTTCCAGAAAACCCATCTTATCTATCAAGCGGGTATGGTACCAGAATTGAGCGAATAGATGCAGCGGGGCAACGATGGCAATTATTTCTTGCGGCACACCTAGGATAGCAAGTGGTATCAACAAGAAAAAGTAGATGCTGAAAAACTCCGAGATGCTCTGTCTCAATGCACAAGCAAGATTAAACTCTTCACTGGAATGATGGATGATGTGCCGATTCCAGAATAGATTGATGGTATGGTTAAAACGATGACTCCAGTAACCTGCGAAATCCAGGCCTATAAAAGTTAAAACATACAACAACCAGCTTGATTCAATAGAAAATATACTGATCCGATTAACCATCCAGCCATAACTCACGATTACAATGGTCAATCCCAGCACGTCTTTAATCGTATTCGTCATTCCGCTGCTCAAGGATGAAATCGTATCGAAGGATCGATTCGTAACAATTCCTCTCTTCACACCTATCATCCATTCTATGGCGATAAGAACAATGAAAAAAGGAATGGCATACTGTAATACTTGAGCATAACTTTCCATACATAGTAGTTTCAACTACAAATTAAGCAATTTAACCCGTAGTTCACATCGATGATGGGCACAAAAAAAAAGCCGCTTCGAGTAGAAGCAGCTTCGTTCAATTGTTAACTTAAACTATATTACTTTAAACCTTCATTATCTATCAGATGATGTATTGGTGGTTAAAGCGTTTTCCATCTAAGATGGATTAAAAGACAATTTTTGATAGTAAGAAAGCAGCAAGTAAGGCAACTGGTAGCAATTGTATAAGCATAGTTACTCTTGCTTCTTGCTTGTTAAAAGAAATTCCTCTCGCTGACTTCATTCTCGCCGGACGTGGGTTCCATCTTTTTCTTGTTACAAGCTGCTCACTTTTCTCTCTGATACAGTTCTTTCTATCTATATTATAAGAAATAGGTCTGCTATTTCTGATTATTCTGTTCATTTTAATTGTAGGTCTCATATCTCACAAAATTTAATTCTGTTTAAAATTTAATTTGTTATTGGTGCAATATTCTGTTGTATTACAGTATTTTATTTTGCTGACACAAACATATGAACGTTTTATTTTACAATCAAGCTTTATGGGGGTCTATTTTCAATTAATTAACAGTTTATTATAAAAAATCGTAGCCAAGTGTAAAATTTAGACATATAATGATAATATTTTATTTATTTAAGCTTGTTTTTCAACATTTTATGAACGAATTTTACAACTTGTCGGATTTTTAGAATTATATACGCAATTGCTTATTTAATGCCATATTCTAGACTGGCGGCAGACAAAGTGCAGAATTATATTCTGCAAGGAATTATTCATGTATATTTTTGTTAAAAAGTATGTGTGTACTAGTGGATATTTGCGAAAGCGTATACCTTAACTTAAGCTATGAAGTATATATTATTTTCCTTAGTTTCTTACTGCATATTGTTTTTCTCAAGTATCGATCATGACTTGCACTTAAGCAAGATGGATTTAAAGTATGATACGGAAGAAAAGGCCATCCAGATAGTGATCAATGTATTCGTGGATGATCTAGAAGCAGCACTTGCAGAACGCGGGAATGACAACCTCAAGATACTTACCGAGAAAGAAGCCATAGAAACGGATTCTCTCATACTAGACTATTTTTATGACATGCTGGACTTAGAAGTAGATAGAGAACCAGTAAGCTTGACATTCGTCGGGAAAGAAAGTTCTGAAGATTTTATGGCTGCATGGTGTTACCTAGAAGTGCCAGATGTAGAAAACATAAAGAAGCTCACCTTATCTAATCAAGTTCTTCTAGACCAGTTTGACGATCAGCGCAATGTAGTCATCATAAAAAAAGACAGAAAGCGCGTGGCATCCTTTATCTTTGATGATATAAAACAAGTTGAAGAAGTCACCTTTTAATTAATGAATCTATTAAAAGAAGTATTTATTTTTCCCATCAGAGGGTATCAGAAACTGATATCTCCGCTGCTAGGTCCTACGTGTCGTTTTCAACCGACTTGTTCTAGTTACATGATAGAGGCTATCCGAGAATGGGGGATCCTGAAAGGATTTTATCTAGGCTTCCGTCGCATACTCAAGTGTCATCCGTGGGGACCGCATGGACACGACCCTGTTCCTCGTAAAAAACACCACAATCAAGACGTATAATGTTAAGAAGACCCAGAAGAAATAGAAAGTCTGCAGCCATAAGAAATGCCGTAAGAGAAACACGATTAGATGTAAGTCAATTGATCATGCCACTCTTTCTCATAGATGGACAAGGCATAAAAAACCAAGTGCCTTCACTTCCTGTCGCCCACCAGATGTCAATCGATGTGGCATTAATAGAAATAGAAGCTTGCTTGAAGTTGGGCATCGATAAATTCATCTTGTTTCCTATAGTAGAAGAAAAACTAAAGGACCGAGAAGCCAGTTATGGCCTTGACCCCAGCAACTTTTACTTAGAAGGAGCCAGAGCGATAAAAGAAGAATTTCCTGAGGCTTGCCTTATCTCAGACGTAGCACTAGATCCATATAGTTCAGATGGTCATGATGGTGTAGTGGTAGACGGAAAGATTGACAATGACCTTACGCTGCCGATTCTGGCAGAGATGGCTGTACTACAAGCTGAAGCAGGATTCGATATCATCGGCCCCTCGGACATGATGGATGGTAGAGTGGAAGTCATCCGAGAAGCGCTTGACGACGAGGAATATACCGAGACATCCATCATGAGTTATACGG
>CALIQO010000655.1 GCA_938044055.1 uncultured Saprospiraceae bacterium | reverse complement strand
GCATGCTTACGCAAATGCTTGAATGACAACTTACTATTATCTAAGTGTAGGAATGAATACTTCTTCTGGTAATGGCAATGTAGACAACTGTTCTCGTATATAAGTTTTCCATTTTCGGCATTTCCTTCTAATCCATATCCTATTTTTCTATCATCAGGGGGATACACGAAGTGTGCTTCAGAAGCTGACAAATAGAGCGACTTGATATAATCAATCTTTTCAGAGGCAGATTCTAAAGTTTCGTAATTCTCTTGGGAGAAATTTACATCATCAAGTGTATATCCTATATCCCATAGATAGGCAAGAATAGATTCTATCTCCCATTCCTTTAGCGCTCTACCTTGTGCACATTCTATTGCACACAACTGTATGGCTTCTCTTACATTGTTTCTAGCTGGTTTAACGAGGTCTCCATATTTTTTCTCATAGTCGCCATTATAGTAAGAAGACCTATTGACCGCTCCATATAAGGTTGTTCCTTGTAGGAAAGGAAGTCCCTTCCTTGTTGTGTATTCTAATCTACTCTGAGGATCATTAATTTTGAGGCTGGGATCTTCTTGTTTTACATTGTGGCAGGATGTGCATATAAAATGCTTGGATTGTTTCTTGGTTTTCCCGCCTTTTACTTTCTGCGTAAATCCCTGAGTAACAATTTCTTCACCTCTTTCAGCCGATACACCAGGTATTCCTAAATCTGGAGCCTTAAGCAAGGTTTCTCTGTCTCCTAGATCAATCAATAACTCAGAAACCAACATATCCTCAGAATATGTATGACTATACCTTGTCATCATTCCTAGGCTGGCTATTAAAAACAATATACTTATGATAATGTGTGACAGTCGCATAATCTATATGGTAAACAATCTTGAAATCGTGAATCCCATTCGAAACTCTCCATCTAACCAATTAGACTGAGTATAGGGTATATAATCTGTTTCCGATAATCCTGTCGCATTGGTGAAATTTAACTGAAATATATGGCCGCCCCCTGTATCCCATTCTAGCCCAATACCCAGCGCAGGATAATACCCATTACTGGTTGTACGCAATTCTGAAATAGGAACTGTGGCATCTAGGATGATGCCCATGGATTTAGTCATCTGAATTCTCATGGCAGATCCTACACTGACAAGATCATTCTTATCATTAGAAGGAACTAGATTGCGATACGTCCATCCAGCACTTAGTTGCCATGAAAAGTAGTCCGAGAATTTCTTACCAGCTATCAGCTGGAGATGGTAGGAAAATCGATGTGCACTTTTATCGAAGTAACTTAACACGCCTTCCGTTGTACTCTTAGGCATAGTAGAAGCTGTTCCCATCGCTAAGAAAGATAAGGAGAATGGTTTACTTCCATTTACTTCTTGAGAGATGATCTTCATCTTAGTAAGGAAGTTAACGTTCTGTCGAAGTGGACCAGAGCCTTTAGCCCTATTGATACCTATCATCACATTATCAGACATTCCATATTCTAATCCAATCATCACATCGCTGGCATTCTCTAAACCATAAAAAGATGGCCATCCACCTCCTGCACCTCCGATATCACCGAATCTATGACCAATCCGGATGTCCATTTTACCTCCAGGTAAAGTTTCTGTGCTGTGCGAATTAATTACTCTTGTATCTTTAAAAGTCTGAAATACTTTTTCTTGACCAGATACCTGGATGACTGACCATATAATGATCAGTGAAACTAAGAGGAAATTATGGGAAAGACTTTTCATAAATAAACTGATTCGTATAAAATAATTGTGGCCATTATTCTGGATATCCTTCTTCTGCCCAGCAATTTAACATAAGTAATTGATCTGGAGTTAATGAAGTAGGACCTGATGAGTAAGTAGGAGGCATATCTTGAATTTCAAGAACCCTAGCGCGAAAATCTCTATCCGTCAGAAAAGGAGACAATCCCTCTAAGGTTTCATAGTTGCCAGGTGCATTAGCACCATCGTGGCACCCTGCATATGCACATGTCGTCTGGATAATGTTTCGTACATCTGGATAGTTAACATCATCGGCGCATGTGGGGCCTTCTCCGCTCAATTTATCTCGACTACAAGAGAAAAAAATTACTAGAATTGCAAAAAAGGCAATAATTTGAAATCTTTGCATAGTTTAATTTGTTGCCACTGAAGTACAAACGTACAATTTATTCTTTTTAATGCCTACATTGAAAACCTATAAAGAAATAATATAATATGTATCCAATAGAACTTGTAAAGCCAATGGCAAAGGATCTGACAGATTTCGGATTCGAATCACTAGAAACCGTAGATCAAGTTGTAGAAACCCTTGAAAATGAAGAAGGAACTACACTTATGGTTGTTAATTCTGTATGCGGATGTGCAGCTGCTAATGCTCGCCCTGCCGCTAAAATGGCTGCTCAATACAGTAAAAAACCGAGTAAAATGGTTACTGTATTCGCAGGAGTGGATAAAGAAGCTACTGCTAAAGCAAGGGAATACTTACTTCCCTACCCTCCATCTTCTCCAGCAATAGCGCTTTTTAAAGAAGGAAGACTGGTCCACATGATTGAAAGACACCACATAGAAGGGAGATCTGCTCAAGATATTGCCCAGAATCTTGTATCTGCTTTCGATGTACATTGTTGAGTATAATACACAACATTATATAAATAGATAAAAAAAAGCCACTGTGTAATTAGTGGCTTTTTTTAATTTAAATCTTATTGAAGTGTTCTTACGGATCATTATTCACAACGCGAACTTATCTTACTTTCACAATCTGCGTTGAGGCTGTACCTTTCTCCGTTTTTATCTTGATAAAGTAATAGCCATCGTCTAGATCTGATAGATCAATTGTCGAACCATTCTGATAAATCGAAGAAGTGGAAAAAACCAATTTTCCACTGAGATTGTATACATAAATCTGCATTGAAAGATCTAGATTATTCGAAACCGAAGCTTGACCTATGACTAGATTAGGCAGAACTTCAACTTGTAGTCTATTAATGTTTTCAATTACATTTTCACTCGGATCTGGAATCAAACCTCCATCTACTGCAATTATATCTCCTCCATCCTTTATCTTAAACAGCTGTGACTTACCATCATTATCTATATCGCTATCTACAGAAGAATCTGCCCCTTGAAATTGAAGTGCATATTTATAACCTTCTGGCGCATGAATTGTGATGTAATAGTCATCTTCATCTAAATCAGGAAAATAATACCTTCCTGATATCTTAGTAAACGTCTCTGCGATTTGTGCGTCGTTTACAGTATGAAGAGTAACCCTTACTCCTTCTAGCGGGCGTTCTACGTTTCTCAATCCATTCTCATCGGAATCTTCCCATACAATTCCTCCTGCTCCAGAACCTGACACATGTATTCCTGCATCGATATCAACAAAGTCAACTCCTGCAACCACAGAAATAATAGCTGTCGTTCCCGTTTCATCCACATCACTATCGACAGCATCATCATCTCCTACTTTTCTTTCTGTAAACTGAAAATTACCTCCAGGTAGATCGAATGTTAAGTAATACAGTCCTTCAGAAATTCCCTCGAAAACATAGGAGCCATCAGATGCCGAAGACGTCTCTTGTAGCATCATACCATCTAAATCGAATAACTGTATTCTTATGCTTCCGATCCCTGGTTCATCTGGATCTTGGATACCATCTTCATTGATATCCTCCCAGACGAAATCTCCTATAGTTGCCGGAATAAATAACCCTACATCAATATTGGTTACAGGTCCATCTACATTAAATATGTCAGAAGAACCACTTACAACACCATCTGTAATGTCAGAATCAAGATCATCATCTCCTACATCTGGAAAGACCAATCCGAACCCATTTCCTGGGTCAACAACTAGATAATAATCTCCAGAAATCAGATCTGGGAAAATATAATATCCATCGTTGCCATTAAAGGAAGTCGTCGTTGTCGTTGCGACTAGAACGCCGTCGGCAGTAAACAATCCTATTTCTATACCATTGATTCCAGATTCGAAATCATTCTGCATATTATCGCCATTGACATCTAGCCATACATAATCGCCTACAGATATTTCATTAAAAATAATTCCTGCATCTTGGTCATCCATAACCATTCCAGAGGAGATGAATATATCAGAAGATGTACCGTTGCCATTGTTTCCAGTAATATCAGAATCAATTTCTTCGTCACCATTATCGGCAATGGTGAAAGCAGAATTTGCCGGCAGAATTATTTCTATATAATATGCTCCTGGAGATAAGGAACCGAATCCGTAATTTCCTGCATCTCCCTGGTCATCATCCATTGTTACCTGTGTGTCTATAAGCTGATCTTCAGCATCATATAAATTGACCGTAACACCGTTTAATCCAGCTTCAGATGGATCCTGAATTCCATTCCGATTGATATCATACCATACCCTATCACCTATTGATCCCAATCTCAATATTCCTAAATCAAAGTTCACAATTGATCGTCCACTTATTATATTGATGCTATTGGTAGTTAAAGGCCCATTGTTTTCTCCCAAGTCAGAATTGGTACTTGTTGTCCCTATAAATGGTAAGGTTGCAATGTAATCATCCAGAGGCGGATCAATTTCAACATAATAAGATCCGATAGGTAAGTTCGTGAATTCATACC
>CALIQO010000654.1 GCA_938044055.1 uncultured Saprospiraceae bacterium | reverse complement strand
ACTGGGAGCAGGTGGTGATATACAATTAAGTCAAGGGATAGATTGGGAAATGACCGATGCTAATAAGCAGGCAATTACTGATGCTTATGCTGACAATTTTACCAATACCAATCTTCTTGCACGATTTCCTGAATTCGTAGTAGAACCTCAATCTGTCGGTTATAGTGATGGTTTGTATTTCGGAGCTTCTATCTCAGATGATCCTAATAAGGCGGGATTTTTCTTGACAGAGTTACAGAAATTTGGAGCAGATATGAATTGGAAAAATCATGTGATCGGAGGGGAGGTGGACCCTTATGTTCAAGACAATGATTTATGGTCTTCATTTCCCAATACGGTAACCGGGGATCCAGCCTTAGTCGATGGAACTCCTCCACAGAATACGGAAGAAGTATTCGAGATGACTCACCCTACTTTCCTTTTTCACAATCGCATGCTTCAGTCACAATGGACCAATGATCCTACTTCCGCTATATGGTTAAATGGATTGAAGGCTGTAAAACGTTGTGGTTATACTTTTAATCTAAATGCATATAAATTAACAGCAAGTGGTGGAAAACCTTCTATAGAAGTAAATATTGTCAATGAGGGCATTGCGCCCATGTATGCGGATTGGAAAGTAGAACTGGGATACATCGACTCACAAGGAGATGTCGTTTCATTAGGAACGACATCAACATGGAACCTAAAAACAATCTTACCGGACACAGAACAGAATTATAGATCATATACATCTGGGATTTCTATGCCTGATGGTATAAGTGAAGTTGTGATTAGAATAGTTAACCCATTGATAGAAGGGGTGATGGTAGATGGTGTACTGAAAACTTACCCCAACACTAATCCCGTCAGATTCGCTAATGATACACAAGGCATTCCTCAGAATCTAGATGATGAAGGATGGTTGATACTAGGTGATATTGAAATCATCAATGGTAATGCTGGAACTACTCCGATACCAGTAACAGGAATTCAGACCGGAAGTTATTCTGGTACCATGAATCTAGGTACGCAACAGCAACTTGCTGTAACCGTGTTGCCGATTAATGCAACGAATCCTGCAATTACTTGGATATCGAATAGACCGAGTACAGCTTCAGTCGATGAGAGTGGTTTAGTTACTTCTTACAACTTAAGTGGAAACGTTGAGATAACCGCATACACTGAAGATGGCGGATATGTTGGTGTTTTTAATATTCTTGTAAACAATATCTGGGATATACCTGCTCAGATAGAAGCTGAGCATTATTCTAATATATACAATGATGGCGACGGAGATCCATTCAACGATGTGAGAAAACAAGTATTGATATCTGGCCCAGAATCAGGACAAACTGTTTTACAGAATATTGTCAATGAAACTTGGATTGAGTATACAGTATTTGCGCAAGCGGACACAGACTTTATACTTGACTTCAGAGCAGCAAGTCCTACAGGGCAATTCGGAAATGCTAAAATTGATGTTTTAGATGGAGATGGGAATCTACTTGTTGATATTTCCTTGCAACCACAGACTGCCAGCAAGGATGAGTTTCGCACCTATACTTCGAGTGTCTTTTCACTTGAAGCAGGATTACATACAATAAGATTAGATGTTGAGACCAGTGACTTTGATTTAGATTGGATAGATTTCAGGATAGATCCTTGTTTCGGCTTCGATACCAACTTAATAGGAACAAGTTGTGACGATGGCGTATCCACAACCCAACTAGATCGGTACACAAGTGAGTGTAATTGTGAAGGAACAGAGATGGGATCATTCGTAATTATACCGGCTCAGATTGAAGCAGAAGATTTTATTGAAATAAACAATGCCTCTGTTAATGATGCTCCTCAAGGAGAAGGAAGTGCGAGTGTAATCGGAAATATAAATGATGATACATGGATTGAATACGCTGTTAAAGTAGAAGCTGTAACAGATTTTATTTTAGATTTTAGAGCGTCTAGTCCTTTTGGTCAGTTTGGAAATGCACAGTTAGAAATTCTAGATGAATTAGGCAATGTTTTAAAAACGATTTCATTTCAACCAGAGACAGCGAGTTACAATGACTACGCCTTGTATTCTTCTGAAGCGTTTTCTCTTACACCAGGATACCATATAATCAGGTTAAATGTTATTCAGAGCGCTTTTAATCTAAACTGGATAGAATTTCGCTCAGCCAATGCACTTGACTATACACTCATTCCAGCATTAATAGAAGCAGAAGATTATTCAGATGTATTTAATGTACAAGAAAATGCTGCTCCTGCAGGGGAGACTGGAGGAAACGTCTTAGGGTTTTTAGGAGATGATACGTGGATGGAATATGCAGTAAGTGTAAGTACACCTACTTCCTTTGTTTTAGATTTTAGAGCTTCGAATGAATTCGGTGTAGGAGTAGTTAATATACTCAATGAAGAAAATGAAGTACTGGGTGCAGTAGCATTGAATCCTGGGACTGGAAGTTATAATATCTACAATACATTTACCTCGAGTGCATTTACCTTACCAGCTGGCGATCATGTTATAAGACTAGATGTTGTGGCAAGCGCATTTAATTTGAATTGGATAGAATTTAGACAATTACCAGCTTCCTTTACATTTCAAGATACAGG
>CALIQO010000653.1 GCA_938044055.1 uncultured Saprospiraceae bacterium | reverse complement strand
TATATACACCCCACGTTGCTACATTATATAGGATATGAAATGTCCAGAATAAAACATGTCTTATTATTCTGGAGGACATATTCCTCTGCGATGTAAGATATCCTATTCCTGAAAACCCCATGTGACTGCTGTTAAGATCGTATGAACCTTCATTCTTCTTTCTTGTATGTCTAATATTATAGCGCGACGAAAGTTGACAGAATTACGATATTAATTCTATGCAACGTTTCTTTCATTTTCCGGTAAATCAGATCAATATAAAAGAATTTTTTGTGGCTTTACATAGAGAGTGACATACGACTTAATCATTATTACAGAACACCATCTATAAAGGACAGACGCCAGGTATAGGTCTATCAGGTTCAACTGTCATTTTAAAATCTTGAATGGGCACACACTTTATTCATAGGCAGTTTTATTCTCTATATTAGAAAATAAAATAACCTGACTATGCCTATTTTCAACATTACTCTTAATAAAGAATCTTATTCCGTAGATGTACCTAAAGATATGCCTCTTCTCTGGGTAATCAGAGATTACATCGGCATGAACGGAACAAAGTTTGGCTGTGGGCGCGGACTATGTGGTGCATGCACAGTTCATCTTAATGGAAAACCTATCCGGTCATGTAGTACTCCTATAGGATCTGTAGGTCGAAAAAAAATAACGACTATAGAAGGTATATCGAAAGAAACCTTACACCCAGTGCAAGAAGCATGGGTTCAGGAACAAGTTCCACAATGTGGGTATTGTCAATCTGGTCAGATCATGAGTGCTGTTGCCTTACTAGAAGAAAACAAAAACCCTTCTGATAGTGATATAGACGCAGCTATGATAGGGAACATCTGTAGATGCGGCACCTACAACCGCATCCGAAAAGCCATTCACATAGCAAAAGCCAGTATATAATTGTGAGTCAAACCATCATTGAATCAATTCTAAAAAAATGAAAAGAAGAAAATTCCTAAAACAAAGTGGTGTAGCAACTTCCGCACTTGCCATCGGAATACATATAAGTGGATGCTCATGGAATGAAAAATTTCCGCCAGGTGTAATCGAGTTGTACAAACCCAATATTGATGATCTTGCCACTGGAATCAATCTCAATCCTTACTTATACATCACAGCTGATAACGAGATTACCATATATGCCCATAAACCAGAAATGGGTCAAGGCACCTTCCAGAGTATTCCCCTTCTTATTGCAGAAGAACTTGATCTTGATTTACAGGACGTAAAAATAAAACAACCGCGTGCTGATGAGAATTTTCTTGATCAGAGTACTGGTGGTAGCTCAAGTATGAGGACGATGTGGGAACCCATGCGGAAGGTAGGTGCTGCCGCACGAGAAATGCTGACAAGTGCAGCTACCAAGCGATGGAACATTGCTCCTGGTTCCTGTACCACCGAAGGAGGAAATGTGATCAATACAATCACTCAAGAAAAGCTATCCTATGGATCTCTAGTAGCTGAAGCTGCAGAACTAGACATTCCTGAGAATCCTACATTAAAGAAGGAAAGTGAATACAGGCTGATAGGCGCCCGTACCGAGCGACCAGATATACCTCCTAAGATTACAGGGACAGCTAACTTTGGCATGGATATGAAAATTGAAGGAATGGTCTATGCCAGTATAGAGCGATCACCTTGTTTTACAGGCACCGTAAAGCACATAGATGCTGCAACTTGCTTAGCCGTTCCAGGTGTGGAACAAGTAGTAAAATGTATAAGACCTGTAGGTGTCAATAGGTGGGAAGGAGTCGCAGTAATAGCAAGCAATTACTGGGCTGCAAAAAAAGGAAGAGAAGCTCTAAACATAACCTGGGATGAGCCTGAAAATCTCCCCGATAGTAAAACGCTTCATGACTCCATGATCAAGCTTGCTGAGAAAGAGGGTGTCGTAGATACAGAGGATAACAATTTCAACGAAGTCTATGATGCATCCGACGAACAGATTTCTGCTCAATACATTACTCCTTTTCTTGCTCATGCGCCGATGGAACCTATCAGCATACTTGCTGATGTAAAAGAAACTACTTGCGAGATATGGTCTGCGACTCAGTTTCCAGGATGGGTCAGAGCAGCAGCAGCAACGGAATTGGAAATGGACGTAGAAAATGTTACAGTCCACTGTCCATATATGGGAGGAAGTTTCGGACGTAAAGGTTTTACAGATTTCAGTTTAGAAGGTGTATTACTATCGAGGGAAATCGGTAAGCCAGTGAAAATAGTATGGAGTCGAGAAGATGATATCCGTCAGAGTCCGATGAGACCAGGATCATTAAATTGCTTAAAGGGTGGACTGGATCAAGATGGAAATCTAACATCGTTTCAGCACAAGGTGGTTGCTCCGAGTTTCGATCATTCTCTGCGCAGGGTAGATATGAAAGATAAGATCAATCCTCCATGGATCATGGAGCCTATAGGAAAACCATTCTATGATTCTAAAACATTTTCCTCTAGATATGTATGGCTAGATGCTACACCGCTACCTCTTATCTGGTGGAGGTCTGTATATTCTTCTACCAATGTTTTCGGTCAAGAATGTTTCATAGATGAACTGGCCCATAAAGCAGGGCGCGATCCACTAGAATTCAGATTAAGTATGCTGAATAACAACCCTAAGTATAAAAGACTGTTAACCTTCCTTGCTGACAAAGCCAGATATAATGAAGACTTACCGAGTGGCCGTGCAAGAGGAATAGCCATTACCCATTGTTTTGAATCTACTGCAGGTCAAGTTATCGAAGTTTCTAAATCAGGGAACGGTATTAAGATAGAGAAAGTAATAACAGCCATTGACTGCGGGATTGCCATAAACCCAGATAATATCAAAGCTCAATGTGAAGGATCTGTAATAATGGGATTGACTGCGGCTATGAAAGATCCTATGAAATTCGAAAATGGTCGAGTTGTTACGAGTAATTTTCACGATTATAGGATGCTCAGAATAGATGAAACACCAGAAATTGAAACCCATATATATCCATCAAGAGAAAAGCCTACTGGAGTAGGAGAACCTGCCCTACCTACCGTAGCACCTGCTCTTGCCAATGCAATTTTCAACCTTACGGGAGATCGTATCAGAACCCTTCCTATGGACATAGGTAATGTGAAACAAGAAGAATTAATAGGATAGGAAGTTATAGCTTTCTGTTTCTCCTATAATAGAACCCTTGTAACGTGGGACCATTTTTCTTTTAAACTTCAATGCCATTTCACAAGTAGAATCAGTGATTATGTGCTCCTGCTTATCTATATTTAGGTTATGCAATTCAGACGGGTTGAAAAAAATGAGATAGGAGCGCTTTCTGCTTTCGCAAAAGAAACTTTCATCCATACTTATGCCCATCTTAACAATCCGGAATATTTTAAAAATTACATCAAGGAAGCATTTTCAATTTCTAAGATAACTGCAGAATGGCAGAATCCCAATTCTCATTATTACTGGAAGAAAGAAGAAGACATCCCTGTTGCTTATATTAAATTAAACGAAGAAGCTGCTCAGACAGATCAGTGTCTTCATTCTTCCTTAGAGATTGAGAGAATCTATGTAGACCCACGATTCAAGAGACGCGGGCTCGGTTCCTCTATGATTAATCACGCTATAGGA
>CALIQO010000652.1 GCA_938044055.1 uncultured Saprospiraceae bacterium | reverse complement strand
CAAGAAAGCAACCTTACTCTAGAGCTCGCTTGCGGAAGAGGAGAATACACCCTCGCTCTAGGAAAGGAATATCCCTCTAGAAATTTCTTAGGAGTAGATGTAAAAGGAGCAAGAATATGGAAAGGAGCAAGAATTGCACTTGAGGAAGGCCTCAACAATGTAGGCTTCCTTAGAACTCGAATCGAACTGTTATACCACTTCTTTCAAGAAAATGAAATAGATGAAATATGGATTACCTTCCCAGATCCATTCCTTAAAAAAGAAAATCGACGGCTGACTGCACCTTATTTTCTTAAGATGTACCATAGAATATTAAAACCTGGTGGCATCATTCACTTAAAGACAGATGATGATACCTTATATGACTTCAGTCTTGCCACTATAAGTCAAGATAATAGACTAGAACTGACCTATAACAGCAATGACATCTATTCTAAAGAATTATATATACCTGAATTGTCTTTCAAGACCTATTATGAAGCCATACATCTTGAAAAAAGAAAAAAAATAAAGTATATACAAGCCAGGCTTATTGAATAAAATACATCAATAATAAGGCTCTAGGACTAAAATGAAGCTCGAAACAACAGATAAAGCATATAGATAATGGCAGTCAAGACGGTGTATGATGTGCCTAAAGTTGATTTTTTTAGTTTTTATTCCCTTCAATATATTATTCTATTCCCAGACTGCCATTTTCCGCCCTTTACATCGATAGAACAACTCTTTTTAGCAGGTAAACGGATCAATTCTATCGACAAACAATCGATTTGCTAGACAAATTTTTATATTCTGCTTATTTTTTATTATACAATATATAATTTCTTATTAAGGGCTTACAATAGTATTTTATATTGTATAATGCTGATTTTATAAAATATATTTCGCCGAAAAAAAACATACTTTCGTCGACATAAGTGTATCTCAGGCATACATTGCACGTAGATTGAGAATGTATTTAACAAACAACATTTACTTAATTCAAAATAAAGAACCATGAGAAATTTAGAAATAACACCAATCGTCTACGAATACAGATATAACAACGTATCAAGCGCTATTAAAGAAAGAATAGTTGAATCTAGAAAATGTTTATTTTATAGAAGTAGCAAGGGTATTAAAAGCAACATAAATAAGGGCGAAACAACATTTGCCATAATAAGTATAATAACAGGAATAATAGCTTTAGGCTACACAATAGCTTTAGCGATATAGATATATCTGATTTAATATGAATTACTGTAGGCTACCTTTTTAAACGGAGGTAGCTTTTTTTTATGAAATCTTTCTTGGTAATATGCTGTTATAAAGAAGTAATGCCTTTTCTAAGGTTGCTTAAAATATAAATAATATGCTTTAAGACAACTTCATTACATGGAATAAGGCATGCCATTTGCATTAATGCCCCTATATACATTATCTTTGTAATAATTGTGAAAAAGATTTCATTCATACTCGCTGTTTTTATGTTGCTACAAGCAGCACCTGCAATATCTATGGGAATCGTTTCCGCAATGGTTAATGCTTCTGCATGCCACATGGAAGACAAGGAAGATTCTTGTTGTTCTCCTTATGCAGATGATACCGATGATGAAGACCAGCAATGTTGTGATGATGAATGTGCATGTATAGCCATATCAGCTACAACTGGGTTGAATACAACAATCCCTGCTCCAGAAAAGCACGAGGAAAGCTTCTATAAAGACAGCAATTTTCATTATGCCCCTCCTGCAGGTGAGACTTGTAAGCATGACTTATTTCAACCTCCGCAACTATAAATCTGTTGTAAAAAAGGCAATCCTATGCCTATTAATAAGCACGGCACTGTCGTGTACCTAATTTATAATTGATAAATTCTTAAAGTGAAATTGAATAAATATATATTATTGATTGTTTTCTTAATCTGCCAGTACTCCATACATGGACAGCAGGAAAACAATTCCATCACTCCCACAGATATAGTTACTTATAAGTTCTATGTCGGTGGAGCATGTGATATGTGTAAGGACAGAATAGAGGAAGCTGCTCTTAGCATGGATGGTGTGAAAAGCGCAATTTATACCTTAAAACTAAATTCCCTAGAAGTAGACGTCGTAGAATCGTTTGACATTATGTCTCTCCATAGAGCAATTGCAGCTGTAGGTCACGATACCAAGTCTGTAAAAGCTGACGATGCAGTTTATGACGACCTTCCGCTTTGTTGTTACTACAGACCTACAGAGCCAGTAGAACCCTTGGATAATGTCGTGGTTGTTGATGCTGAAGATATAGTTTCTTATAAGTTCTACGTCGGTGGAGCGTGTGATATGTGTAAGGACAGAATCGAAGAAACCGCGCTTGCCATGGATGGTGTGAAAAATGCAGACTACACCTTGAAACAAAATTCCTTAGAAGTAGACGTCGTAGAATCGTTTGACATTATGTCTCTCCATAGAGCAATTGCAGCTGTAGGTCACGACACCAAGTCTGTAAAAGCAGACGATGAAGTTTATGACGATCTTCCGATTTGTTGTTATTACAGAGAAGAAACACCTAGTACTACGAGTCATGAAAACATTTACACTATTAAATCTGGAGAAACCCTAGGTACCCTTAATGTTTCTGGAGCATGTGGTATGTGTAAAGACAGAATAGAATCTACGGCCAACGAAATTGAGGGTATTAAATCAGCCTCTTATAGTATTGAAAGCCAGATGCTCACATACATTGCTGATAAGCCGCTAGATGCAATGATTCTACACGAGGCCATAGCTGGAGTTGGTCACGATACAGATAAGATAGAAGCAGATGATAGCGTATACGATGCATTACCAGCATGTTGCCAGTATCGACCCGAAGAAATTGAAGTTGAAACCGAAGTCGACAATTTAGTAGCAGGGTTCTTATACGAAATGGGGACAGATAGAAAGGTGCCATTGATAGGTGCTAATGTTTTCTGGAAGGAAGGAACAACTGCTGTAATCACAGATAAGGATGGCAACTTTACAATAGATAGAAATAATGAAGAAAAAGAGCTCATCGTCAGTTATGTGGGTTTCAGAAATGACACCATTGATATAACCAGAAGTGGCAATATTATTATTGAGCTCGATCCAGGTTCTTTATTAGAAACAGTTGAGATAAAGCACAGAAAGAAAACTTCTGAAGTATCATATGTTTCACCTATTAAGAAACTGAGTATAACTAAGAAAGAACTCACGAAAGCCGCATGCTGTAACCTCGCAGAAAGTTTCGAAACAACACCTGCAGTGGATATAGCATTTACAGATGCTGTTACTGGTACTAAAACTATACAGATGCTTGGACTCGCAGGGCCATATGTACAGATTTCTAAAGAAAACATGCCAGATGTTAGAGGACTATCTGCCATACAGGGAATGGAAAATACACCTGGCCCATGGATACAAGGCATACAATTAAGCCAAGGGTCCGGTTCAGTTGTCAATGGATATGAAAGTGTAACAGGCCAGATCGATGTATCTCTATATCAGCCGTATTCTGAAGAAAGTTTTTATCTCAATGGATATGTGAATAATGGTGGAAGAGTGGAAGGCAACCTTCTCATGAATAGAAAAATATCCGATAAGGTAGCAACAGCAATTGCTACACACGCAAGTTCTAGACAAGAACTGCATGATACCAATGATGATGGCTTTCTTGATATGCCCCTCTCAGAACAATATGTTCTTATGAATAGGTGGAAATTCGATTTTACCGAAGAGTGGGAAGGGCAAGTAGGTGTCAAGTATGCCTATAATGAAAGCCTTGCTGGCACCAGAGCATTCCATATCGGACAGCAACCGTGGGCTTGGAATAGCAGTTATCAAACCGACAAGCTAGAAGCATGGGCCAAAACCGGATTTCTATTTAATGAAAATCGATCAAGCTTAGGACTACAATTTTCTGCTTCTACGCTAAACCAAGATGCCTTATTCGGAGAACGAAATTACGATGCTTCACAAGAAACATTTTATTTTAATTCCATTCTGCAACACTACTTAGGAGATTCTGATTCTTACTTCAAAGCAGGAATTTCATTTTTAAAAGATCAAGTAGAGGAAACCATTATAACAGATAATTATACAAGAAATGAAGTGGTGCCTGGCCTCTACACAGAATG
>CALIQO010000651.1 GCA_938044055.1 uncultured Saprospiraceae bacterium | reverse complement strand
ACCGATCAATATAAAATAGAAACTTATCTGTCCACCGATTGCCAACTCTACAATAATATTAACAGGAACATAAAAGAGGGATATATACGCCAGTGTCGACGCCATAAATCGAAAGATGGTCCCTGCTTCTACCTTTTTAGAAAAATGCCTTTTCTTATAAAATTTAAAATTTACATCCGCGATAACTCCAACCAGCAAACAAAAAATGATTGTAAACAGAAAACCCACCCAAGGAAACCTATACGACGTTCCGTCAAGAAAATTATCACTGGCAGCTATATGATTTAACACCAGAGAACATGCAATAAGTACCATTGCTTTCTGAATCCATGACCAGACAGAACCATCGGCATGGTTGCGCCATAATGCTTTTAGTGAATACTTAGGTGGTCTTACAGAACTCATAATATTAAAAGTGCTTTAAGCTAGTATGGATATCATACGCCATAAAGATAATGCGTTATTGTATTTATGAATGCATGGTAAATTCTATAAATCCATATTAAAAAAAGGGATACATACTTGGTACATATCCCTTCAATCATATCAATTTTTTAAAGACTAGTCGGCGTTTAAAAAAGTCTCTTTGTCCCTGAATTCAAGGGGTGCAATATTACTGCTTTTAAGCATTGCATTAATCGCAGAAACTTTGGACATCAACTTTTCCATCTGCCCATTTGCCTTGAGCATCTGTGCCTTAAAATCAGCCATCTTTTTAAGCTGTGCTCCAGATGGTTTTCCGCGGTAACCCGTGATCTCTGAATATAAAGAAGCGAGTTTTTCTCTCAGTCGAGGTTCTGCCGCTCCGACATAATTATCACCAGTTGTGACCACAAGAGTTTCTTTGAGTGCTTGGATATCGCTGGCAAGACTTCGGATATCTTTCACCGCTTTAGCGTCTGGGTTTTCTGACTGTATCTTCATAGATTGATCATAGACCATATCCATCTTATCGACCATGTAAGCCAGGTCCTCATTCATGTTGTACATCTCCATGGCAACATCGAAGCGTTGCTTGCGCTCTACCGACGTAAAGGCCGACTTATCGTTGTACTTGAGCGTAACCGTAGATGTATATTCTTTCTTCCCTTTCGTCAGCTTCACCTTATACGTTCCTGGTTCATATTCTGGGGCCGTTAACCCACCGAATGCAAGGGTCTTAGCCTTGGCCATTTTAGGCAGTTGGTATCTATAATTCCAATAGACCGTGTTGATCCCTTTTCGCTTTCCAGGTGATAAATCGGCAATTACCTCATCCTTATCGTTAAGGACTTCCAGTCGCATCTTACCGAAGGTGTGGCGCTTCTTAAGATAGTACGTAATCTTAGCTTGGGCAGAAGGATTGGCTCCTACGAATTCTCCACTCAGAAAGCTGTTGCCAAATGTTCCTCCATCCGAAATCACTTGTGGACCATGGTTGAAAAAATGGACATCTTTTTCTATAACTTCAGGTGTTACCTCTCTCAAGGCACTGATGTCGTCAATTACAATAATCCCTCGACCATGGGTACCCAGAACCAAGGCATTGTCTCTAGGCTGGATGGTTACATGATGTACTGCGACACGAGGCATATTGTTGTCAAACAATGACCAATTTATACCCCCATTAACGGTAACATACAATCCAGTCTCTGTTCCTAGATATAGAAGATCTGGATTAACAGGATCTTCTTGTATGCTGCGCGCAAACATTTCTATTTCATTCGTAACAATAGAGGTCCAAGTCTGTCCTGCATCTGTGGTCTTATAGACATATGGCTTCATATCGTTCTGGGTATGTCCATCGAATACTGCATACGCTGTCATCTTATCATGCGCACTCGGTTCGATATGATATACCCATGTATTACTAGGCAACCCAGTTAAGTTGCCTGTCACATTCTTCCAATTTTCACCTCGATCCATGGTCACTTGTACATTGCCATCATCCGTTCCTACCCAGATCATATTCTTATCTAGCGGTGACTCTCCTATCGTAAAAACTGTACAGTGATTTTCTGCACCAGAATTGTCGACACTCAGTCCTCCACTCTCTGCTTGATTTAATTTAGCTGGATCATTGGTCGTAAGATCTGGTGATATTTTTCTCCAGGTTTCTCCACTGTCTTCCGACAAATGCACGAACTGTGACCCGACCATAAGTACTTCATCATCATGGACACTTGTGGTAATAGGTGCATTCCAGTTGAACCTTAACTTAGGATCACCGGGTTCGCGATAAGGCTTGACGGTTTTATCTTGCTGGTTGGCAATGTCTACCCTCCAGATTCCTTCTGCACCTTGCATCTCTGAATAAACAACGTCAGAGTTTCCAGGATGAGGATACACTCTGAATCCATCTCCAGCACCTACACTTATCCAGTCACTGGCGTTGATCCCACCTGGGCTTTCTGATACGCCGACCCATGAACCATTGTCTTGTAGTCCGCCGAAAACTTTATAAGGCTCTGAATCATCCACCGTAACGTGGTAGTATTGTGACAAAGGCAGATCCGCACTAAAGACCCATCCG
>CALIQO010000650.1 GCA_938044055.1 uncultured Saprospiraceae bacterium | reverse complement strand
CCTGCTGCTGGTCTAGCCGTAATCGTGCTTACAGCTATCCAGGATCTAGGAGCTTTTGATATATTCTTGCTAGCAGTGGCGATTGCGGGAGTAATTCAATTCATACTTGGAGTTTTACAATCTGGAATTATAGGTTATTACTTCCCATCCTCGGTTATTAAAGGAATGCTGGCAGGTATCGGAATCATCATATTCTTGAAACAGATACCGCATGCATTTGGTTATGATAAAGTTTCTGAAGGAAGTGTTCATTTCAATCAAGCAGATGGGCATAATACTTTTTCAGAACTGTTTTACATGTTGGAAGGAATAACTCCTGGGGCCATTATTGTCACATTGGTTTCACTTGCTATCCTTATAACATGGGAGCAGAAATTCATGAAGAAACTAAAGTTTACTAAGCTCGTTCAAGGGCCGCTAGTGGCAGTTATAGTGGGTATTGTTCTTGCCAAGGCATTTGCTGGAAGCGCACTTGCATTAAATCAAGATCACTTAGTAACCATTCCTGTTGCTGATAGCATCGGAGGTTTCTTTAGTCAGTTTACCTTTCCAGATTTTTCACAGTGGACGAATCCTCAAGTGTATGTAGTTGCTTTTACAATAGCTATAGTCGCTAGTCTAGAAACATTATTATGTCTCGATGCAACTGATAAGCTGGATCCATATAAGCGAGTAGCTCCTGCTAATCAAGAATTAAAGGCACAGGGTATCGGAAATCTTGTTTCTGGATTGATCGGTGGGCTGCCAGTTACCCAGGTAATTGTGAGATCTTCTACCAATATTCAATCTGGAGGCAAAACCAAGATGTCTGCCATATTCCATGGTGTAATCCTTCTTATATGTGCGATGACTATACCTTTTATTCTTAACATGATTCCACTTGCATGTCTTGCAGCTATACTTTTCGTAGTGGGTTATAAACTTGCAAAGCCAGTTTTATTCAAGCAGATGTATAAGCTGGGATGGAGTAACTTTATTCCATTCATCGTAACAATTGCAGGAATCGTACTGACAGATCTCTTGACTGGAATCGGAGTAGGGATGGTAGTTGCTATTTTCTATGTTCTTTACAATAATTACAAGAAACCATTTCATTTCGAGAAGGAAGAGCACCTTCCAGAGAATGGTGTAATCAGATTAGAATTAGCGGAAGATGTTACATTTTTAAATAAAGCGAATATCCAAAGAGCATTAAATAGTATACCTTCGCATAATAAAGTAATTATAGATGGATCTAAGAGTATCAATATTGATCCAGATGTCATAGAAATTATAGAAGACTTTAAGACTCAAGCACAGATAAAAGATATAGAGGTAGAAATAATCAGTAGAAGAAGAAGAGCTCAGAGGAGGCCTCCTATCAGAAAATTTGAAGAATCTTTAAACCAAAACAGCGTAGCTGCATTAAACTAGATATAAACACTTAAATATATCATGGTAAATAACAACATAACTCAGACTAAAGAAACGCAGTCAATTGTATCTCCATCAATGGCAGTTGAATTATTGAAGGCGGGAAACAGCAGGTTTTTAAGTAAATCTGTTTCATCTAGAGATCTGCATCAGCAGATCGCAGACACCACAACAGGACAGTATCCATTCGCTTCTATTGTAAGTTGCATAGATTCGCGGATCCCTACGGAAATCGTATTCGATCAAGGAATCGGTGACGTATTCAACGCTAGGGTTGCTGGAAACTTTGTTAATGAAGACATCCTTGGAAGTTTAGAATTTGCGTGTAAGCTAGCAGGTTCTAAAGTAATTGTTATTATGGGACATACGTCTTGTGGCGCTGTAAAAGGAGCATGTGACCATGCGAAGCTAGGAAACCTGACACAGATGCTCGATAAGATTATGCCGGCAGTTAACAATACAACAACAGGAGAAGGAGAAGAGCGGAATTCCTCTAACAAGGACTTCGTGAATCGAGTATCTAAAGAAAATGTAATGCTAACAGTTGATAACGTCAGAACAATGTCTCCAGTGTTGAAGGAAATGGAAGATGCAGGGGAGATAAGCATCGTAGGAGCGATGTATCACATCGATTCAGGAAAAGTAGAGTTTTATACATAGTAAAAACTTAATTTATAATTAGTGTCAGTGGCTTCTGGGATTTTTCTCAGAGGCCATTTTTCATTATACCTTGCTGGTCTGTCTTTTTATCAATTTTAAGGCAATAAAATTGCATGATTTTCATTGATGAATTTTCACTTAGTAGTTAGTACCTAGAAAAGTATGATTACCCTTAGTAGACAACAACCATTTTCCATAGAACGGTTAAAAAATGCGAATCGAGAATTGATTGTGAGTACTTCTCCCTGTACATTGGCAGTATATTATTTAACCTACTAAATTTATAAAATGAGAAGTGTAAAATTTGTTTTATTGCCTCTATTCGCTATTCTATTATTGTGGTCTTGTGATAAGACAGGCCTCCAAGATGATGATAGTTCTGTGGACAAGTTCACTGAAATTTCAACTCTAATCGAAGCAGATGGTCAGACCCTATCATCAGAAGATCAAGCTAGCTTAGAAGCAGCAATTGCCAGCGGAGAGAACTGGGAAAGTTCTACATATACTGTAGAGCATGATGATCGTGCCGTCATAGATACACGTGGTCCTTGTGATTTTATAGCAGGAGCGCAAGTTTTAAGTTCTGAAACTCCCTCCAGTTTTTCCTTGACGCTAGGATCTAATGCTACCGTCTATGGATCCAATGCGGTAGACGATTGTGTCAATCAATTTAAGGCTAGGGCTAAGTTTTCTATCAGTACAACTAATAATGATAAAGTCCTTAAGTTGTATACTGTTAACACAAGTACCAATGCTGAAAACGTGAAGTACATTGCCGTAAGGAATTATTGTACGAAATTCAGCTACTTAACAGGGTGGACATCCGGACAGATAGTAGCTGTTAATTACTGTGGCTGGTAAGAAGTATTAGTTATTGATTACTTAAGATAGGTAGACCCGAGAGTGTATATTAACTTAGGTCTACCTATCGTTTTTATTATTAAATATGATGAGTAAGTTACTACTTAGCGCAAAAATTTCCATGTAGCATTTACCCATATTTTCTAATTATATTGACCTGCTGGAAGAGTGTTATATTCATTGCAGAAAATATTACCTTTCGGATATAATTTCAAAATATGATTCTATCTATTGCTATCCTGCTGGTTATAGTCTTTTTTATTTTGTCGGGCATCCATTTTATATGGGCGTCAGGGAGTACATGGGGATTAGATAATGCCTTGCCTCAGAA
>CALIQO010000649.1 GCA_938044055.1 uncultured Saprospiraceae bacterium | reverse complement strand
ATACTTAGGAGGTAGAAAAGTAGGGGAGTGGAAGACCTACTTCACTTCAGGAAAGCTTAGATCAGAAAGAACATTTATAGAAGACAGAAAGCATGGATTAGAAGTTTCGTATCATAAATCAGGTCAAGCAGATCTGACCACAGAATATGATCATGGAGTTAAAACTGGCCGCCAGACCATTCACAGTACAACCGGTGTTTTGCTAAGTGAGCGGTATTATAAGGAAGGCAAGTTACATGGCGTATACACTAAGTACAATAAGGACGGTACCATAAAGTCATCGTTCACATACCGCGATGGATCTGTCGTGAAATAAAGGTCTTCATAAAGCCTATATTTGCTATTTCCCCAAATAAGCAAGCATGTAGTTCAGAATAAACAGGTATAAAAGATATTAATCTTAATGATAAGTGTACCTTCGCACTCTTATTAAGAAAAATCGTTATATGACATTTCAAGATCTTAATTTGTTGCCTCCTATACAGAAGGCATTACAAGACAAGAGCTATGTAGAGCCTACTCCGATTCAAGAAAAGGCCATCCCTATTGTATTACAAGGCAGAGACGTTCTGGGTGTTGCTCAGACGGGTACAGGTAAGACTGCTGCTTTTTCCATTCCCATTATTCAATTGTTATCAGAAGAGGGAAACAATGATAGAGACATCAAGTGTCTCATCGTAACACCAACAAGAGAACTTGCCATACAGATTGATGAATCCATCAGAGATTACAATAAATACACTTCATTGAAGCATACCGTAATTTTTGGAGGAGTGAAACAAGGCGGCCAGGTTGCCAAGCTTAAGAGAGGAATAGATATTCTCGTTGCAACACCTGGAAGATTACTGGATCTTATCCAGCAAGGATATATTTCATTGAGTAGTATAAAGGTATTCGTTCTAGATGAGGCAGATCGGATGCTAGATATGGGATTCATCAATGATATCCGCAAGGTTATTAAATTGCTTCCACAGAAAAGACAATCCCTGTTTTTCTCTGCTACGATGCCAGACAACATCGTGTCTTTATCTCAGACCATCTTGTATAAGCCTACTAAAGTAGAAGTGAGCCCTGTTTCTTCTACTGCAGAAACTATCCAACAGTATATCTATTACACCAATAAAAGCAATAAAAAAGATCTGCTCTTGCATATCTTAAAGGACGAGGACATAGATCAAGTGTTGTTGTTTTCCAGAACAAAACATGGCGCCAATCGCATTGCCAAAGATCTCCAAAGAAAGCGCGTGTCTGCTGCTGCCATACATGGAGATAAATCTCAAGGTCAGCGTCAAAAAGCTCTTAGAGATTTTAAAGAAGGAAATCTGCGGGTTCTTGTTGCCACTGACATTGCATCTAGAGGAATAGATATTAAAGAACTCCAGTATGTCATCAATTATGACATTCCTAATGAATCAGAAACTTATGTCCATAGGATAGGAAGGTCTGGTCGTGCTGGTGAGGAAGGAGTTGCCATCTCTATATGTGAACCAGAAGAAAACGCTTACGTAAGAGATATTGAAAAGTTGATTAAAAAGAAAATCTCTCGCATATCTGACAATCCATTTCCTCAGACGGAGAAGCCTATGACGGCTGCAGAGAAAAAAGAGGCCAATAAAGAAAAGGCTAGAAAGAGACAAGAATTTTTCGCCAATCGAAAAAAGAATAAAGAAAATGGAAAGAGTAGTGGTGGAGGAAGAGGTAGGTGGAATAGAAGATAACCATTACTATATCTAGTAAAGCCAGATAATATGAGTGATGAATTAAAAACTTGCCCTCAATGTAAATCTCCCTATGGCTACTTCATGAGTGAGGTCAAGTATGCTTGCCCAGAATGCAACCACGAGTGGAATCCTGACCAAGAAATTACAGAAGACACAGGCTTAGTCGTTGTGGATGCCAATGGCAATATGCTCCAAGATGGTGATTCTGTAATTGTCATTAAGACCCTTAAAGTAAAGGGTGCACAAGGGCCTGTAAAAGCAGGTACCAAGGTCAAGAAAATCAGATTGACAGAGGGCGATCACAACATTGCCTGTAAAATCGATGGATTCGGTTCTATGGGATTGAAATCAGAGTTTGTCAAAAAAGCGTAATATTGGTTTAAATTCATAAGTAATTACGCAATTCTAGTTATGGACAGAAGAGGTTTTCTATGGACAAGTGGATTGAGCATACCAGCTCTTTCAAGGGTTACCACACATGCACCTAAGGTGGTGTCAGCACTGAAATACAAGATCGGTTTACAATTGTATAGTATCAATGAAGATATGAAGAGAGATCCCATAGGGACCCTCAAGAAAGTAAAGGCAATGGGGTATGAAGATTTTGAGATTTATGGCTTCGAGAATGAGCGCCTTACGTATTATAGATATCCCGTCAATCGTTTTAAAGATAAGCTTGATGAACTAGGATTGTCGGTATCCAGCGGTCATTACGGTTTCAGTGATTTCTATAACCGCAGTGAAGTAGAAATGATGAAATTCGTAGACGATTGTATAAAAGGAGCTCGTGCTATTGAATCAAGTTATATAACGTGGCCTTGGTTGCATCCAGATTTACGTACGATTGAAGTTTTCAAGAAGCTTCCTGCTCTTCTTAATAAAATAGGTAAAAAGATTACCGATGCTGGATTGAAATTCGCATACCACAACCATGGATTCGAATTTGAAATCGGGGAAGAGAAGAATGGGTATGAAATCATACTGGAAGAAACGGATCCCGATCTAGTCAAACTTCAGATGGATATGTACTGGGTCATGCACGCAGGTAAGACAACTCCTAAGGAACTGGTTGCTAAGCACCCAGGAAGATTTACAATGTGGCATATAAAGGATATGGATCCAGTCACTAGAGATTATTCAGAACTAGGAAGTGGGTCTATAAACTACATGAACGTCTTACCAGATCCTGTTGTATCTGGAATGGAGTATTATTATGTTGAACAAGGTGGTAATTTCGCGCTAAGCGCGCTGGATAGTGCAGCTAGCAGTATCCATTATTTAAAAGAACATCTTATCGACAAATTGTAATTTCATCAAGTTAATAAACCATATATAATCCATTGAAGCATGATCATTTTCATAACGGGTGCTTCAGGTGTAGGTAAGACTACTCTGATAGAATACATGAAAGAAAACAATGAAGATAGTCGGTATGCGTTTTATCATTTTGATAGCATAGGGATTCCTAGCGGAGAGGAAATGGCTAAATATGACAACTGGCAGAAGCAGACTACCTTCGAGTGGATAGAAAGATTGATTGAGTCTTACACCCATGATAAAGTTGTGTTCCTTGAGGGTTCTACTTCGATGACCTACATCATTGAAGGTTTTGCAGATAACAAGTTTGACAATTATAAACTGGCCCTTGTCGACTGTCTTGAAGAAGAGATGGTATCAAGACTTATCCATAAGAGGAAACAACCAGAGTTGGTTTCAGAAGACATGAAAAACTGGCGACGCCACCTCTACAAGCAAGCCATTGATAACGATGCCATCATTATAGATACAAGTTCTTCAAGTATTATGGAATGTGCTGACCAATTAAGGGAGATTGCGGAAGGCTATCTTAATAAGCATTGAATTATCTTTACCCACATAGAGACAACTATGCATTCCTTGCATCGGGAAGTGTGATCCGCTCTGCGGCAAATAGTCCAAATTTTCCAGTAAAACTAGGATTGGAAATATTTCATAGATGCTTGCAGTTCTCGTCTAAAAAAGAAGACATTATACTTTATGATCCTTGTTGTGGCGCTGGATACCTATTAACGAGTGTTGCAATAATGAATACTGAGTTAATCCATCAAGTCGTAGGTTCAGACATAAACAATGCATTCGTAGAAATTGCTCGGAAGAATCTTTCATTGCTTACGGAAAATGGAAGACAGAGGAGGAAAAATGAGTTGACTGACTTGGTTGAATTTCATAACAAAGAGAGTCATGTCAATGCGTTAAAGCACTTAAGAGAAATATCAGAACTTATTTCTAATAAGGAAATTTATTTTCAAGTAGAAGATTTAGATGTGTTTTTTGTAGGCACATCTAGTTTAGGTTCACTTTCTCCTGACATAGTTATTACAGATGTTCCGTACGGTGATCTGGTTGCTTGGAAAGGAGGTGTAGGAATCGATCAGATGTTGACTTCTCTTGAGGCGATAGTTTCAGAAAATACTGTTGTAGCTATAATCCACGATAAATATCAGAAAGTTAATCATC
>CALIQO010000648.1 GCA_938044055.1 uncultured Saprospiraceae bacterium | reverse complement strand
GGAACCGGATCTTCATTCTACGATATCACTGGTGCTAACAATGCCATTGCAACAGGATTCGCACTTGTTGCAAGAGGTAACGAAGCAGGTAAGTGGGAAGAACTTCAACAAGTTAACTTCGGTATAGATGCAAGTCTATATGATGGTAAAGTAGGCGTGGTTCTGGATATATTCTCGAAAGAAACAGTTGATTTATTGTTTACGGCTGCAGAACCTGCAACTGGTGGATCTGCTGCTCCAGCAGCAAGAAACATCGCATCAATGACTAATAAAGGATTCGATGCACAATTGTCATGGAGAGATAATGTAACAGATAAGCTCGGACTTGACCTATCACTTACACTAGGCGCATACAGAAACGAAATAACTAAAATATCTGATTCTCAGACACAATTCTTTTCTAACTCAGGTACAAGAATCGGAACGATTACCTTGAACAGAGTAGGAAATGCTATAGGATCATACTATGGATTCGAAACTGACGGGATTTTCGGTAGTCAAGGAGAAGTAGATGCCCACGCAGATCAAGCTGGTAAAGCAGTAGGTAGGTTGAGATTTAAAGATCAGAATGCTGATGGCGTTATCGATGATCAAGACAGAAAAGTTCTAGGTAACTACCATCCTGATATGACTCTAGGATTTAGAGTAGGAGGAACTTACGGAAAATTTGATTTTTCAACCTTCTTCCTTGGATCACTAGGAGTGGAGATATGGAACTTCAATAAACTATTTACTGATTTCTATCAGTTTGAAGCTAACATCCGTCAGGAAGTTGCTGACAACCATTGGTCACCGACTAATACAGGTTCTAGCATTCCTGCTCCAGACCTTGCAGGTAGAGTTTTCAACAATCAACCAAGTGATTACTACGTTGAAGATGGGTCATACCTACGGGTTGAGTCTATCCAGGTAGGATATTCTTTTGATAATATTCCTTCATTTGATGGAAAAGTCAGAGTATATTTACAAGGACAGAATTTATTTACGTTTACAGGATATTCTGGGCTAGACCCAGCGATGTCTAATTTCGGAAGAGCAGATATATCTGCAGGAGTAGATTTCGGTAACTATCCTTCTAACAAGACACTAATGGCTGGTGTAAATGTTAGTTTTTAATAAATAAATCATAAACATTACAATTATGAAATTTTTAAAATACTTGATAGTCGCATCTGTACTATTAGTAGGCGCATTTTCATGTGGGGAGGATTTTCTCAATATAAATCCCCAAGGTGCTCTAGATGGAGCAGCACTTGAAAGCCCCGACGGTATAGAAGCTTCTCTTATTTCAGCCTATTCTATGTTAGATGGCTGGAATGGTCAGTGGGGTAACTTTGGTCCTTGGGCCAGAGATGCTGGACATTGGATTTTCGCTAATGTTTCTTCTGACGATGCACATAAAGGATCTGAGGCTTCAGATTTACCTGATGCGGGATTCGTTGAAATTTTCCAATGGCTTCCAACCAACGGTCTTTTCGATGACTACTTCCAATCCAGGTATGAAGGAATTGCAAGAGTTAATGCTACATTGGCATTAAATTCTGGATCTGAAGTAATTTCAGCTGATAGAAAAGCAGAAATAGCAGCAGAAGCAAAATTCTTAAGAGCACACTACCATTTTGATATGTGGAAGGTGTTTAAGAACATTCCTTACTATACAGAAGAAGATACAGATTTCAGAAAAGCTAATTCTGAAGATATCTTGCCTATGGTTATTTCTGATCTTACAGACGCTATAAGTGCTCTGCCAGCGGATCAGGGAGAAGTAGGTAGGGTTACTAAGTCTGCTGCACAAGCATACTTAGCACGAGTATACATGCATCAGTCTGATTTCTCTAGTGCTAAGAGTCAACTACAAGCTGTAGTTAGCTCAGGTAAGTATAGCCTGAATCCTTGCTTCCATGATAATTTCAATGCAGACAAGGACAATAGTCCTGAATCTGTATTCGCTGTACAATTCTCAGTCAATGACGGAGATGCTGGAGCAAGTAATGGAAATTATGGAACTAGACTTGGTTTTCCTCACTCTGGATCACCATTTGGATGTTGTGGATTTAACCAACCAACTCAGAATTTAGTTAATGCATTTAAGACAGATGAGAATGGATTGCCACTATTCGATACATTTAACGATGCTGACTTAACTGCTGACGATAATGTAGATCCTCGTCTTGACTGGACAGCTGGTAGAGATGGCGTACCATACTTCGACTGGGGAAACCATGAAAGAGCATGGATAAGAGATCCTTCTAATGGAGGTATCTACAGCCCTAAAAAAGCTCAGTTCCATAAAGAACATCAAGGAATCTATGATTCTTCTACTTCAGCTGGTGCATGGGGACCTCAGGTTACCGCACTAAACTATAACATCATGAGATATGCTGATGTTTTATTATACCTAGCTGAGTGTGAAGCAGAACTTGGAAACCTTGAAGAAGCTAGATCTCTTGTTAATATGATTAGAGAAAGAGCTGGAAACTGTGCTCAAGGTCCTGGTGGATCTGCTGCAGAGATTGAAGTAGCTATAGACGATGCTTCCATTACATGGGCCAACTATAAAGTTGAACCATATACAGATGCATGGACGAATCAGTCTGCAGCAATAGCAGCTGTAAGAATGGAAAGAAGACTTGAGATGGCTATGGAAGGAAATAGATTTTATGACCTTAAGAGATGGGGTAACGCTGTCTCTGTTATGAATGAATATCTTTCTGTAGAACAGACCAAGAGGCCTCACCTTATAGGTGAAACAATGGAACAGAAACACCTTAACTTCCCTATCCCTGCCGTACAGGTAGATTTAAGTGAGGTAGAAGGAACTCCGATGCTAAAACAGAATGACGGATATTAATCCTGTCGCATAAGAATTTACAAGGCGGATCACTTATGGTCCGCCTTTTTTATTGCTCA
>CALIQO010000647.1 GCA_938044055.1 uncultured Saprospiraceae bacterium | reverse complement strand
GACCTACAGAGCCTAGGTTTTTCTTACTGATTACGCTTATGTCATCACTGTGGGTATGGTGGTAATCTCCGAAACCATGACCGTTCGTAGGAGGTTGAGGGCGATTTATTATATCAACCGTAGGTATGCCAAGATTTTTATTGACCCAGTAATGATCATCCGTAATGGCACCTGTCGGTACTTTTTTAAACAAGTCAAGCTTGCCCATGCGGTGGGCTAAGGTCCATATCTTTTCCATTTCCTTTGGGGCATAGCTAAGGGAATGTCCTTCATAGGTAAACGTAGCTCCTTTCGCAGCAATCATATCTAGTAGAATTCCGAACTCTGCATTGTAGCCTGCTTTATGTGGATTCTTACTCCAGTACTGACTGCCAAGGCACCAAGAGTTGGTTCCTCCTGCATCGTCACCCTGATCTTCCGCGTCAAACAATAAGATGTCTACCCCTAAATCTATTTCATACTGAGATATGACTCTTGCTATTTCAATCAGAGCGGCAACGCCACTTGCACCATCATCGGCCCCCATAATGGGATCGTCCTTTTTCTTGTCATCAGGATCTTTTTCTGCAACCTTCCTAGAATCCCAGTGGGCACATAAAAGTACACGTTGCTTCTTTTCAGGATTAATTTCTGCTATAACATTGTAGGCTTGTGCTTTATCTACATCTAAAAAAGAAGCTTTAAAAGGTTGCTCTATTACTTGAGCGCCATATGATTTTAATTTAGAAACCATCCAATCCTTACAAGCATGAGATTCCTTGGTTCCTGGAACCCTATAACCAAATGAAAGTTGTTTTTCTATAAATGCATAAGCCGAATCTCTGTCAAATTTAGGAATGGTCACCCTCGGCTTGGTAGGTTTTTCTTGTTTAGGTGTTGGCGTCGGTGCATCAGATTTACATCCTATGCCACAGAATAATATGCCTATCCATAAAACAAGAATCCAGCTATACTTCATAGTTATTTTAGTGACCATGTTGTTCCGTCTTTGCCATCTTTAATTAATATTTCTAGTTCATTAAGTGTATCTCTGATCTTATCAGATGTGCCCCAGTCTTTATTGTTTCTTGCCTCTTGTCTCAACTCGATTACCAGTTGCATCAAGCCATCCATAGGACCACCATCAGCAGCCATCTCTTCCATCAATCCGAATACATCGAAAACCATACCGCGCATCTTTTCGACAGCCGTTTCTAAAGTCGATTGCATAACACTAGACTTATCGATCTTTCCATCGTTTAATCCATTGACGATGCTAACCAGTTCGAAATACTTAGCCATTGCTCGCGGAGTATTGAAGTCATCATTCATATCTTCAACAGCCCCTTCTACAAGATTTATAATTTCTGCATCCTTCTCCCCTGCTGTACTTCCACTCACTTCTAGAGAAGAAAGCGTCTTATAACCTTCCATCAATCTTTTATATCCTTTCTCTGCAGCAAGCAATGCTTCATCGTTGATATCTAGTGTGCTTCTATAATGTGATTGAAGAATGAAAAAACGTACAACCATCGGGCTATATCCTTTCTGGATATGCTCGCTTTCTCCTGAGAATAACTGCTCAGGAGAAATGGTATTGCCATCGCTCTTAGACATCTTCTTACCATTCATGAGAAGCATGTTGGTATGCAGCCAATAGTTAACTGGGGCACAGTTACACGCTCCTACATTCTGCGCTACTTCGTTCTCATGATGTGGAAATTTTAAGTCATTCCCTCCTCCATGGATATCGAATTTTTCTCCTAGGTACTTCGTACTCATTGCAGAACACTCGAGGTGCCAGCCAGGAAATCCTTCTGACCATGGACTGTTCCACTTCATAATATGTTCCGGAGATGCCTTCATCCAGATTGCGAAATCAGATGGGTGATTTTTCTCTCCTTGATTTTTCAACTCTCTTGTTTCAGAAAACAATTCGTCTATAACTCGTCCAGATAATTTTCCATAGATGTCTTTTTCTTTAGAAAACTTAACTGTATCGAAGTATACAGATCCGTTTTTCACATAGGCATAACCGTTATCCAGAATCTTCTGGACCATTTCTATCTGCTCGATAATGTGTCCAGTAGCTCGAGGTTCTATGCTCGGCTTCAAGGTGTTGAAGATTGTCATCATTTTATGAAACCCGTTGGTATACTTCTGGACGACTTCCATAGGCTCTAGTTGTTCCAGTCTTGCTCCTTTTAATATTCTATCTTCTCCATCATCGAGAAGGTGACCTACATCTGTGATATTACGCACATATCTCACCTTATATCCTAGATACAATAGGTATCTATAGATGATATCAAAACTCACAAACGTACGGCAATTTCCTAAGTGTACATCATTATAAACAGTAGGTCCACATACATACATCCCTACATAACCTTCTTTAATCGGTGTGAAGGTATCTTTCGATCTCGTCAGACTGTTATAAAACTTCAGATTCTTCATCTCGCAAAAATAGAATTATCCCTAGCCTTCCGGCAAGGAAGGTGCTGTTAATTACTTCATAAATTTTTTAATGTGTTTCCATACTTACTCGCCTATCTCTATAGAAGCAGAGATTGGAAAATGATCAGAGTGAGCTACCTCAAGCGTTTTATAATCCATTATGCGTATCCGAGGGTCTGTCATAATGTAATCGATTCTAAGAAAAGGAATTTTTCCTCCGTAGGTAGATCCTATACCACTCCCTTTTTCTCGGAAGGCATCTCTCATGTTATCCGACATCAACTTATAAGTATAAGAAGAAGGAGGGTCGTTGAAATCTCCCAAAAATATGACTGGATAAGGTGAAGTTTCAGCGTGTTCCCTTATCTGACTAGCTTGATCAGATCGCTCTGTAGCGGTCTTAAGATATTTAGTCAAGATGCTTTTAGCGCCGGACCAGGTCTTTTTTTCTTGTAAGTCCATTTCCTTTATAACCTTATTAGCATCACTGGTAATGTTATTAGACTGAAGGTGAATAGAATATACACGTACAGTATCTTCCTTGATGGCGATGTCAGCCCAGATGCAAGAATTAGTCAGTGTCCCAAAATCTATGTTCCCTTGTTGTATAAGCTTGTGCTTGGTTATAATGGCATTCCTTATCGGTTTCTTTACGATGAGATTATATCCATCATAAATGTCCATTACTAGATTGATCTTGTTATAATTTAATTCTTGCAGCGCAATCAAGTCTATGTCATCAATCGATTTAAAAAAACGCTTAATAGACTCATTAGGATCTTTATCTCCAGATAGAGATCGAAAGAAATGAGAATTATAAGTAAGTACTCTTATAGAACTGTCTGTAGTCTCTCCACCGCCTCTAATCCCTATAAAACCTGTTGTATAATTCCATCCTAGAAGCAAGGTAAGTAGAGAAGGTATGATCCACTTGACGTCCATGAATAACCACAACATGATGAAAAGGCAATTAATAAAAAACAGTAGCGGATAGAACAATCCGAAATAGGTGAATACCCACAACTTATCTGGAGGAACTATGGAAGTAAGAAATGCAAGCGCTGTCGCAAATACTACCAGAACATTAATCGTGATCAGTCCTTGTTTTATAAACTTCACCCCTTACTTTTTACTTGCTTGAAATAAAAATTCTTTCTCTTCGGCAGTCAGGCTTTCGTATCCATCGTCTTTTATCTTATCCAGAATCCTATCTAGCTCTGCTTGAAAATTCTGGGATTTAGGAGAATTATCTTGTTTATGGGCTGGCTTTCCTTTATGAGCTACCTTAAGTGGGGTTTTCTTTTTCTTCCTAATCTTGGTTTCTTCTGGGGTTTCGTTAACCCATCCTCTTATTTTATTCAGAAAATTTTCCATAGGGCGACTCAAGTCTGTCCCTTCATGTAGTTGTCTGACGAATATAAAACCAAATGCTGCACCACCTAAGTGAGCAATATGTCCTCCAGTATTTCCTTCTGTTGCACCTATCAAGTCCATAAATATTATGAACAGTACGACATACTTCAGCCGTACATCTCCTATAAAAATCAAGCGGATGATGTAATCTGGGGCGATTGCTCCAGCAGTTGCTACCATGCACATAATAGCTGCTGATGCACCGACTGCATATGGACCGACTGCTGAAGGCAGAAGTTGGTGGCTGACTATATAAGCTATTGCCCCTACAAGTCCACCTAGGAAATACAATGGTAAAATTCTTCTATCCCCTAGTAAATCACCTACAATCCTTCCGAACCAATACAGGAATAACATATTGAACAACAAGTGCATCGTTCCTGCATGGACAAACATATGGGTGATTACGGTCCATGGTCTTGTCACCAATTCGAATAAACTCCCTGGCAGGGCGATATAAGGGAATATAACATCGTAGGCTGCAGGAAACAGTGCTCCTCCTATGGCTGTAAATAGGAATACAATGCAGTTAATAATGATCAGTCTTGTGATCATATTTCCCGATCGAATCGCCTGTTTTAAATCATCCAAGATGGATTGAAACATATCACCTTAAGTTTAGTTTTCCCCAATACCAGACTAGGATAAATCCTACTGCCGCACCTGCTAGGTGGGCATAATGGCCTATCCCTGTGTTGCCTGTAAACTGAGAATATATATCTATTCCTACTATACCTAACGCTATATACTTAGCTTTTATGGGAATAGGCGGAAATAATAACATAAGTCTTAGATTAGGAAACATCCCAGCAAAAGCGAGTGTAATTCCCATTGCCGCACCAGAAGCACCATATATAACTGCATTATGGGACAAGAAAAACTGGGCTACTCCTCCGATTATTCCAGCAAGTAGTACAATTATTAAAAACCTTTTTCCTCCCAGCGTCTGTTCCACCATAGGTCCTAAAAAAACAAAAACAAGCATATTAAATAGCAAGTGTCTGAAAGTCATATGAGTAAACATATTGGTCACCAACTGCATAGGTTTAAACCCACCCGTATCTTGTGTGTATAATTGAAAATAAGGTCTTAAATCAAAATTCATGTTTTGACTTACTTGAAGGGCAAGAAAAACAAGCACATTTAAAAAAATGATAAACTTTACCGTTTCTGTTAATCTAATCATACTCCTTTAAATCTTTTCATCAATTCTTCTATGTCTATAGACACAAAACACTTCTTACCACTGGGGCTTTTAAACGGAACCTCACAAGCAAACAATTGATCAATCAACGCATTTCTTTCTTCACTAGTAAGCGGTGTTCCTTTTTTCATTCCCGCTGATATCGCCATAGACCGTGCTACATTCTCATTGATACCCAACTGAAATTCTAGATTTCTTTCATATTGATCAATCAAAGCCTCGATCATTTCAGAACCTTTTTCTGCACTATCTAATCCGACAGGGATTCCATGTATGATGAATGTAGATTCTCCGAATTCTTCAACTTCGAAACCCAGAACATTAACCTTGTCTAGAATTGACTTCAACAACTCTGCTCGCGCATTGTTCAGTTCGATGGTAACTGGAAAAAGCTGCTTCTGTGTAGGAAGCGCCGTCGCTTCCATTGATTTAAGGTATTGATCATAGAGAATGCGCTCATGTGCCGACTGCTGATCGATTACCAGAAATCCAGACTTAATCTGAGATATTATGTATGAATTGTGGAGGTGGTATGGTTCTTTTCCTCCAGAAGACTGGTTGTCTGTTTCTTCTATTTCTTGCTGGGTAAACTTGCTTTCGATCCGTATAGAATGGTCCGGTTGATTGTCACCTTCTAGTCCATCATAGATAGATTGCCAGGCAGACAAGTTGTCTTTCTTCAGATTGTCGAGTTCCGGAATACTGCGATCAACTTCATTCATTTTTGATGGTTTAACCATCGTTGCAACTTCTTGCGGTCTAGAGAAATTGTAATCCACATCGAAATCAATAGCCGGAATAACATTATACTGGCCGAGTGCATGCTTGATCGAGACTTTGACATAATTATATATCAGTCGTTCTTCCTCGAATTTTATTTCAGTCTTAGTAGGGTGCACATTGACATCGATACCCGCAGGATCCATTTCAAGAAAAAGAACATAAAATGGATGTTGATCCTTGGTAATCAATTCCTCGAATGCTGACCGTATAGCATGGTTGAGATAATGGCTTTTAATAAATCTCTTATTGACAAAGATATACTGCTCGCCTTTCGTTTTTTTAGACGCCTCTGGTTTTCCGATAAATCCTTCTATCGTAATCGAGTCGGTGTCTTCATGGACTGGTACAACCCTCTCGTTGTACAGTTTTCCGAATACATTGATTATCCGTTGTCTCAGATTGCTCGCTGGCAAATGGTATGTTTCATTGTCATTGTGATGCATGACAAAAAAAATATCTGGATGCGCAATAACTACGCGGTGAAATTCTTCCATGATATGTCGGAGCTCGACAGGGTCTGATTTTAGAAACTTTCTTCTTGCTGGTACATTGTAAAAAAGATTTCTAACCGTGAAGGTGGTTCCTGGTGCCGCTTGACATACTTCTTGCTTTTCTACTTTAGATCCTCTGACTACTAAGTGGCTTCCTACCTCACTTTCTGATTTTCTTGTAACTAAATCTACATGCGCAATCGCTGCTATAGAAGCTAGGGCTTCTCCTCTAAAACCCATAGTCTGGATAGAAAATAAATCGGCAGCGGATCTAATCTTAGATGTTGCATGTCGTTCGAAGCTCATACGAGCATCAGGTTCTGACATACCTTTGCCGTTGTCAATTACCTGAATCATGGTTTTTCCAGAATCCTTGACAATCAACTTGATTTCTGTAGAGCCAGCATCGATGGCATTCTCCATCAGTTCTTTTACGACAGATGCTGGTCGCTGGATTACCTCTCCTGCGGCAATCTGGTTAGCTATGGAGTCCGGAAGAAGCTGAATAATATCAGCCATAGTTATTCTTTAATTGTGATTTAAAACACGAATGTAACAGAATCCGTTCTATTCTGTGAATGCCTCGACCATCCTCATGATCGTATCTGACTGTAAAAGTAGATATGCCATAAGAAATAAGACAAAAATAATCGATGCGAGTCTAAAATTAGCCGACCGCTTTACCGCAGACTTATACTTAGCGTCAGCATTGTATCGACTTCTCAGGCCTGAACGAATCCGATGTTTGGAACCAGCGGTATCGCCTTTGTTCTTATACGCATCGACGATTTCTTCTAGTTCTTCTTTTTTGGGATCGTAGTATCTCGGTATAAAATCGAAGCGCTTATGCCTCGGCACTTTGTTAAATTTTATAAATCCCATAATTTCTATTATAAAAGCAAGGTAAGTAAATCCTATGGTAAAGGCAATACCCTACATCCTTGAGGCCAGCAATAGATCAAGTTTGGTAGATTTAATTCCGAATCGTCGTCCTAAGTACTCATTAGTCAAGCACCCTTTATAGGTATAACACCCATTTCTTATTCCTTTACTATGGAACATAAGACTATCGATGTTGGATGCTTCCCCAGTTTTGATAAGTAAGGGTGTTATGATATTAGAGACTGCTACAGAAGCTGTGCGGCTTACTTTAGAAGAAATATTAGGTACACAATAGTGGATAACACCATGTTTTACGAAGGTAGGCGTCGAGTGATCGGTCATCTTAGAAGTTTCGAAACACCCTCCTTGATCGATGCTTACATCGATTATTACTGCTCCTTCTTTCATCTTGCTCACCATCTCTTCTGTCACGTATATAGGTGTTCTACCATGACTAGAATGAATCGCTCCGATTACAACATCAGCACTCATGAGCTGATATCCTAGATAAGCAGGATTGATAGATGATGTGTGTAATTGTCGTCCTATTATGGTCTGCAGCCTCATCAGCTTACTGATGTCATTATCGAAAATTCTTACGGCTGCTCCCAATCCGATTGCTGTCCTGGTTGCGAATTCTCCGACCACTCCAGACCCTAGAATAACCACCTTAGCGGGAGGCACACCACTGACACCGCCGAGTAAAACCCCTCGTCCTCCTTTAACATTGGACAAGAGCTCTGCTGCAGTTGTTATGGCATTCATACCTGCCATCTCACTCATAATTCTAACAATAGGAAACTTTCCATCGTCAGATTTCAAGTATTCCATAGCGAGTGCGGTGATTCTCTTTTTCAATAATTTATTAATGAACTCATCGGTAAGGCTAGGTATCTGAAGAGGAGAAATAAGGGTCTGGCCATCGTGCATCATATCTATTTCCTCAATTAAGGGAGGAGAAATCTTGACCAGTACATCACAAGCATAGAGTTCTTTCTTGCTGTGTACAATTTCTGCCCCCGCTTCAGAATAATCGTTGTCGGAAAAATTAGACTGGACTCCTGCTCCAGATTCAATAAGGATATTGTGTCCATAACCGACCAGCGTCCTTATAGAATTAGGTACCAGACTTACTCTGCTTTCGTTTTTAGAAATCTCCTTCGGAACTCCTATGGTGATTTTCTTTCGCTCACTTGTTATGGCAAGCGTTTCTACTTGGGTCTGATACTGTCCCTCCGTAAAAAACTCTGAAAAACTATACTTTTTCTTTTCGTCGCTCATAAGTGATGGTTGATCTCCAGCTTTCTTGTAAAATTATCTAAATTTTCCAACTTACAGATTACTAACTCATCTGGAAGTAAAGATTCTATGATCTGTGGCCACTCAATAAAGCAGATATGCCCAGAATATATATAGTCTTCTATGCCTAAATCCATAGCTTCTTGAGCTGTTTCTATTCTATATAAATCTATGTGATAGATGGGTTGATTGCTTTTGTATTCATTAATAAGAGAAAATGTAGGACTAGAGATGGTCTCTTCTACCCCGAGAATCCGGCAACATTCCTTAATCAATGTTGTTTTACCAGCTCCTAGATCACCTACCCATAGGGATAATGGTGTCGTCCGTAGAAGGTCGACAATTTCTGTTGCAACTGCATTTAATTCAGTCAATTTATATTCTATGCAACGAGACTTCGTAGTAGTCATTATTTTTATTTTTTATAGGCGTTGTAAGATAAGCATCTTTTATTCTTCTCAGTCTAAATCTAGGCATGAAACATCTATAGAAAATAAGGATAAGTGAGTGCATAATATATAGGAATTAGTCGTCATATTTTGGTATCTTCGCGCATTGTGTTAAGCACAAAATATAGATTGAAAAAACTGTGTATTTGCGAAAGCGATCACAGTATAATTACGGGAATAAAAATTCAGACTGAATGAGTGAGAATAAAGCGAATTACGGTGCGGATAATATCCAAGCACTGGAAGGGCTGGAAGCAGTAAGAAAAAGACCTGGGATGTACATCGGTTCTACCGATACGAAAGGATTGCATCACCTAGTATGGGAAGTTGTAGACAACTCGATAGATGAGCATCTAGCTGGTCATTGCACCCAGATTGATGTCATCATTACTGAAGACAATAGTATAACGGTTAAGGATGATGGTCGAGGGATACCAGTAGGCATGCACGCTAAGTTACAGAAATCTGCCCTGGAGGTAGTAATGACTGTTCTGCATGCAGGTGGAAAATTCGATAAAGATACGTATAAGGTATCCGGTGGTCTTCACGGTGTAGGTGTTTCGTGCGTCAACGCCCTTTCTGAGCATCTCCTAGTAGAGGTACACAGAGATGGTAAAACATACCAACAAGAATACAAGCAAGGAAAACCTCAGTACGATGTCAAGGAAACAGGAACCACTGATACGAGGGGTACGATTGTAACCTTTACTCCGGACACGGGAATATTCGAAGAAACGGAATATAAGTATGAAGTTCTTGCGACACGTCTCCGTGAGCTCGCTTATCTTAATGCAGGTCTAAACCTTCAGTTAACGGATGAAAGAGTAAAAGAAGATGACGGGAGTTTTAAAACTCAGGGATTTTTCTCAGAAGGTGGGCTTAAAGAATTCGTCAAGTATCTTGATGAAGGAAGAACACCGATTATCAGTGAGCCTATCCATGTAACTGGAAAAGAAGAAAACGTAGAAGTAGAAGTAGCGCGTCAGTATAATACAGGTTATCAAGAGCACATCTTCTCCTATGTTAACAATATCAATACAAGGGAAGGAGGAACTCACGTCAATGGTTTTCGTCGAGCTGTAAGTAGAGAGTTTAAAAAGTATGGTGATGAGAACAAGATGTTCTCTAAACTTAAGTTTAACATCTCTTCTGAAGATTTTCGAGAAGGCTTAACTTCTATCGTTTCAGTCAAGGTTCCTGAACCACAATTCAAGGGACAGACGAAAGGAGAACTAGGAAACTCTGAAGTTACTGGAATTGTCTCAAGGGCTGTAGGAACCGTTCTGAATTACTACTTAGAAGAAAATCCAGATCAAGCTAGAAAAATTGTAGACAAGGTTATCTTAGCTGCAACAGCTAGACATGCCGCTAGAAAAGCAAGAGAAGCTGTACAGCGTAAGAATGTCCTTACTAGTGGTGGGCTTCCTGGGAAGCTTTCTGATTGTTCAAGTAAGGATCCGGTTGATTCTGAAATCTTCCTTGTCGAGGGAGATTCTGCAGGAGGAACTGCGAAGCAAGGTAGAGATAGATATTTTCAAGCCATCTTACCCTTAAGGGGTAAAATCTTGAATGTAGAAAAAGCCCTAGAATATAAAATCTACGAGAACGAAGAGATTAAAAATCTCTTTACAGCACTCGGAGTATCTATAGAAGAAAAAGAAGGGCAGCGGATTCTCAATATAGAGAAGCTGCGGTATCATAAGATAGTCATCATGTGTGATGCCGATGTCGATGGTAGCCACATTGTTACACTGATATTGACTTTCTTCTTCCGGTATATGAAACCACTGGTAGAAGCAGGTTATGTATACATTGCCGCTCCGCCACTGTACCAAGTGAAAAAAGGAAAGCAGTCCGTCTATTGCTGGGATGATGACGAGCGTAAGGATGCCATTGCTAACTTTGAGAAGACAGGTGGCGCAACTCCTAAGATTCAGAGATACAAGGGTCTCGGTGAGATGAATGCAGATCAGTTATGGGAAACCACTATGGATCCTGTAAGTAGAATTCTACGTCAGGTGACTATAGATGATGGGGTCGAAGCAGATAGAGTATTCTCTATGCTTATGGGAGATGAAGTCCCTCCTCGTCGTGCCTTCATAGAAGAGAATGCCAGCTATGCTAATATAGATGTGTAAGTGTGCTTAAAGCAAAAAACAAAAAGGGGAGTCGCAATCATTGTGACTCCCCTTTTTTTTATAAAATCTATTGTTGTTAATTATTCCTCTGATTCCTCAGTCGAGTTAATGGCAGCCTCTATCTGAGCCAACCGATTGCCTTGTGCAAGCAACATCTTATAGAGTTCTGCAAGCTCTTTTTTTAAGGCTTGATTTTCTTTATACAATTCCTGGGTAGCCTTGATGGATATCACTCCTGTAGCTCCATAATCCATATGGTGTACATCTTGTTCTTCAGAGTATGATACCAATTCAGGATATATTTTCTTCACATCTTGAGCTACCATTCCGATATAATGTCTATTGCTTTCTTTCCCCTTAAACTGATACGTCAGAGGCTGTAATTCCATAAACGATTCCCAGTCAAAGTATAAGTCTGCAAAAGACTTTTTCAGCTTTCGGTCAGAAGCAGGGGTGTAGGTGCCAGAACTATCGTCAAAATGTCCAATGGAAGTAGTTCCCTTCGCAGTACTATATAAATATAAAAACCCGTCACTAGAAGAAGAATGCATGCGCCACCAGTTCCCTCCATTCCTATTCTGCAATTTCATGCCATCTTCATCTGTGTTATCTCCATGGAATACATGCAAGTCAGTATTGGGTGTACCTCTGATCCCTGCCTTTCCTAAACCCGTAAGCGTGAATATATTACCAATTGAGTTATAGTAGACATGGAAGCGGCTATCTCCATCTGTGTTATCTGTTTTACCATACAATGTCCATAAGTGATCTTTCTCTGGACTACCCGCGAAATTGATTCTTGCTCCGTCATTAGTGTTTCCATCTTCTACCAGGTTTATATGCGGATTAGTTCCTGTTGAATTATGGGTTATCTGTGTAGTACCAATTACATCAAGAGGTCTTGAAGGAATTCTTCCGACACCTACATTTCCACTGTCATAATATATTGAATTACTGATGGGTGTCCATTGGTTAGGGAATTCTAAGATGTTAAGAGATTGAGTGCCGCCACCATCGGTGAGTTCTAGATTATTACCATTTCTCACAAGTGAAGTATTGAATTCGTTGCTAGGATCAGAATCCGCATCGTCTATATGATCAATTCCATCTAGAAAGCCTTCAGGAATTCCACTTATATCGTTCCAGCTAGTGCCGGTGCTTAACTGATTCTCAAGGTAGTAAATGCCGTGATTTCCCGCTTCTGAATCTATGGATACACCATAAAACCAAAAATCTTCATTCAGTCCAATTCCTCCCTTTACACTTGTACCGTTTCCAGTATAACTCACACCAATATCCATTCTGTGTTTTAGTTGCCATGTCCCTTGTTTTTTATATAAAAAACACGTCATTTTATCATCAATGGGGTAGGTATTCCCTACAACCATATATTCATTATCAATGATTATTTCAGATCCGAAATGACCACCACTCAAAGGGCTTACAATATTATATTGTAACTCAAGTGAATCACCTACCCTTGTATATACATGAATGGGCTGATTTTCCGCAACCCCAGAATCATTGCACCCAATTATTATATTTTCTCCATCTGTTAATATTTCATAACCGAATCGTCTGGAGACATCAGCAATAGGAGATGGGATGGTTGTCATAAGCTCCCAATTGCCAGAAACTATTTCATACATATAGACTGCTCCCGAACCTAGAGTAACACCTCCGCTTATAACCCCGCCTTGTGAAGACCCTATATACAGAATGTCATCGGAAAGTAAAATGGATTCTCCGAAATTATCATTTACATATGGCGTTGTCGGAGGATCGATGGTCTGGGTGAGTGTCCACGGCATAGTAGACATATCGTAAATTGAAACCGCTCCTATCTGGGGAGGATCATTACCGTTATACGTGTCATAATATCCTATATAACAATGATTGCCTTCAATGAATATGGATCGTATAAATTCTGGTAGTAATAAATCTAGTTGTTGACTGATAACTCCATTGAATGTTGTATATAGATTTAACTCTCTGATACTATTGGTTCCCGCAGTCCGCCCTGTTATCAATGAATCATTTTTATAATACAGAAGACGCTCTGATGAATTTAGCAACGAATCTATCGGGGTCCATACATTATTCACAAGCTGGAACAGATAAGTTCTAAGTCTAGAATTAGTAACAAATTTATCTCCATCTACCAATATTCTTTGGCTTGATGTTCCGAACTGGAAATTACTTGAAATCTGATATGGATTAGGTATGAGAGAGAGTAGATTAGAGTCTATCTCAAGAATGTCTCCTCCGAAACTTGGATCTTGTTCTCCTATCTCTTTCCAGGCGGCTCCGTCAAAATACCAAAAAGTATCCGTGGACGTATCAAAGACGATCAAGCCCTCCGCTGGATCCACAATAGATTCCCGATCTACAGTTGCCATCCTAGGGGTCAACATACCTTTATCAGAAGATGAAACATCGAGGATGGCAGACGGATCAGGAGAGGCAGTGCCTACTCCTACATTTTGCTGGCCCATGATCGAAAAACTCGTGAATAGTATAAAAAGCGCAATAGTTATTCTCTGCATAAGTGATAGATGTCTGGTTTACTGCACACAAAATAGTTTATTGAATCATCAAAAAAATCACCCGAAAGAACCAATTTTTAAGGTTGTTTTCACATCATTTATTCTGCATAATCTGATCTAAATCATTGAGATTTTAGATACACTTACAGAGCAATACACTAATTCTTATTTTCCCCTTATCGCATCTAAGTACTTCAACAATTCCCCTTTTACTATTGGAAACAGAAAAAGAAGCCCAATCATATTTGGAAACACCAATGCCAGAATCATGGCATCAGAAAATTTTATGACTGCTTCCATGGTGATTGCTGCACCAAGAATTGTAAATGATAAGAATAATATTTTATACGATAAGTCCGCCATTTGGCTGCGACCGAAAAGAAACTTCCAAGATTGCAATCCATAATAAGACCACGATAACATCGTAGAAAAAGCAAATAAGATTACAGCAATCCCAAGCACATAAGAGAATCCTGGAATCGCATGATCAAAGGCCATGGAAGTAAGATTAACTCCACCGATTCGCTCGCCAGTAGCCGATAGCATCACCATATCATTCTGGACATCTCCATACATAAATGCACCATCGATGTTAAACATAATAATCACCAATGCTGTCATAGTGCAGATGACCACGGTATCAATAAACGGTTCTAGTAAAGCAACCAATCCCTCAGAGGCTGCATACCTCGTGTTGACAGCAGAATGTGCAATAGCCGCAGAACCCGCACCAGCTTCATTAGAAAATGCGGCACGTCTGAACCCTTGGATCATAACACCAATTACGCCTCCAGCAATCGTTGCTCTCGGGTTAAAAGCTTCACTGAGGATCAATGAAAACGCATCATCTATAAGAGAGAAATTGCTTAGTATAATAAACAATGCTGCAGCTACATAGATTACAGCCATCAAGGGAACCACCTTCTCAGTAACCTTAGCAATACGCTTAATTCCTCCAATAATTACGATGCCTACTAGAATAGCGAAAATTAAACCCAAGATAGATCCAGCCGACGATCCGGTTATTCCGAATCTCTGTATCAATTGTGCTGCAGCTTGATTAGATTGAAATGCATTGCCTCCTCCTAAGGATGCTCCGATACACAATACGGCAAAAATTATGGAAAGAATCTTACCTGTCCATTTAAATCCTCTTTCCTTCATCCCGCGAGACAAGTAATACATAGGTCCCCCATAAACATTTCCTTCCTTATCTATATCTCTATATTTTACACCGAGGGTACACTCAACAAACTTGGAAGACATACCGAGTAGACCCGCAACAATCATCCAGAAGGTAGCACCCGGTCCACCGAGAGAAATAGCCACAGCAACCATGGCTATATTGCCTAATCCGACTGTTCCGGAAACAGCAGTAGCCAAGGCTTGGAAATGATTAACTTCTCCATGGTGCTGATCATCCTTAATGGTATCAATAACATCACCATCTACCGAGTGAACAGTCTCAGAATCGGCGGGAGCTCTCTTTTCAATTTCATCATATTTCCCTCTAACCACTTGGATAGCCATGGGAAATTTTCTTACGTTGATAAATCCAAAATAAAAAGTGAAGAAAGCAGCTCCCGTTAAAAGCAATACAAGAACGAAGGGAACATCCATTCCAAAAAACGAAAACCCAGAAAAAATAAAGTTTTCCCACCATACGGCAAACGGCATAAACGCCTGATCTATCTTCTGATCTAGACCTATTGATTCCTGACTCATGAGTGGTAACGAAGCCATCGCATAGATTGCGATTAAAGTATAAATTCTCTTGTGCATTTTCCTGTAAATTGTTCAGTACACAAGAAGGTAGAGCAATAAGTGAAAACATGGATATATCAGTAAAGCCTTATTAATGTCAGTAGCGACATTACTGACATTCTTATTATCCCTATCCATTTTATTAAAAGCACGAACTGTTAAATTATAAGCTGACAGAAACAACATGGTTTAAAAATTGACTATCTTCCATAGTATGAAGTATCTCGTTTTTCTAATTTGTTTCTTTTTATTCTCTTCAATTCAAGGTCAAGAAAAAACAGGTGTAGCTTTTCTGAAACAAGCGAATGAATTAGAGGACACAGAAGGTATAGGTGCTGCAATCCTCCTACTTGAGGAAAACCTAGCAAGTCAAGATACATTGACCAAACTAAAGTTTATCGATCAATTGTCTGGTTACTATGGCAGGAAACAAGATTATGAAAAAGCAATAGATTTAAAAGAACAAGCCCTAAATGGTTTTAAGGCTATACCTAATGATACTTTAACTGCTTCGTGTCTTTATGGTTTTTCTAAACTTTTTAATGACCGTTACGATTATGATCAGGGCTATAAA
>CALIQO010000646.1 GCA_938044055.1 uncultured Saprospiraceae bacterium | reverse complement strand
GTAACTTTAATATTTACACCCACCCTCATCGTCTAACCGCAATCGACACACATGCATCCTCATAGATATCCAGACCCCAACGATCAAGTTACGTATACAGACCCTAAGAGCAAGTCTGTGGGTTTTCCAGCTATATGGTCTTCCCTGAAGCACATGAAAAGGTATATGGACTGGCCTGATGCCTTAAAGTCTTCTCTGAAGATGAATCAGAAAGGAGGTTTCGATTGCCCTGGTTGTGCGTGGCCAGATCCAGACGATGATCGATCTAGAGTAGGAGAGTATTGTGAAAATGGGATTAAAGCACTTGCTGAAGAATCAAGTTTTAATGTTATCGGCAGTGAATTCTTTAAGAAACATTCTATATCAGAACTAAGGAAGTGGGACGAACGTGCTCTCTCGAAAGCGGGAAGGCTCAAGGAACCACTCATCTATAAAAAGGGTCATGATCATTATGAATCGATCACATGGGAAGAAGCTTTTTCTAGAATCAGCGACCAGCTTGCTTCTTATACCGATCCCAATCAAGCCATCTTTTATACAAGTGGAAGAACCAGTAATGAGGCTGCTTTCCTATATGGCTTGCTAGCCCGAAGCTATGGAACCAACAACTTGCCCGACTGTTCTAACATGTGCCATGAAACCAGTGGGAGAGGATTAAGTGAAACCCTAGGCATAGGCAAGGGCAGTATAACCCTTGATGATATACATCAATCTGAACTTATTTTAGTAATAGGTCAGAATCCAGGAACCAATCATCCACGGATGTTATCGGCACTGGAAAAGTGCAAGAAGAACGGAGGCAAAATAATAGCCATCAACCCCTTGAAAGAAGCAGGACTTGTACAATATACCAATCCGCAGAGCCCCTGGGGGTTGATGACAGGTGGAACGGATTTATCTGATCTATATCTCCAAGTAGTTATCAATGGAGACATCCCATTGCTAAAAGCCGTCATGATTAAGTTGCTAGAGATTGAATCAAGTGTGGGCGGAATTGTTGATCACGATTTTATCAATGAGCATACGCTGGGTTATGATGCTTTTGTTGAAGAAATGAAGAATCAAGATTTACAAGAATGCATTGCTCTATCAGGAATAGACGAAAAAGAAATCGATCAAGCTGTAGCCTGGATCGCTGACAGCAAGTCTATGATAATCTGTTGGGCTATGGGAATTACGCAACATCTTAATGGTGTACAGAATGTAAGAGAAATTGTCAATTTATTGCTGCTCAGAGGAGCCATTGGAAAGAAGGGTAGTGGCGTATGCCCAGTCCGCGGTCACTCTAATGTTCAAGGAGATAGAACCATGGGAATCTGGGAAAAAATGCCAACTGCCTTTCATGAGAAACTAGAAAAAGCCTTCGGTATTTCCTCACCTAGAGAAGAAGGATATCATACAGTAAGTGCCATTGAAGCTATGGCAGATGGTAGGGCTAAATTTTTTATGTCCATGGGTGGCAACTTTCTAAGTGCCGTTCCAGATACCGACCGTTGTGCTGTAGGTTTCGAAAAAATAGATATGCAAGTACATGTATCTACTAAGCTTAATAGATCTCATCTTATTACAGGTGCAGAATCTATCATCCTTCCAGTTCTGGGAAGAAGTGAGATTGATGTTCAAGATAGTGGGTACCAATTCGTAAGCGTAGAAAATAGCATGGGTATAGTTCACAGTAGTAAGGGGGTTCTACCACCTAAATCATCCAACTTAAAAAGCGAGGTTGCCGTTGTATGTGGTATAGGCCATGCTTTGAAAAAGCACAAGGTAGGATCTTCTATTAACTGGGATAAGATGGTGAGGGATTATGATAAGGTGAGAGATAAAATAGAAGAAGTCATTCCGGGATTTGATGATTACAATGTGCAAGTAAGAAAGCCAGCTGGATTCTATCTACCTAATGGTGTTAAAAAAAGAAAATTTAACAATTCACACCAGAAGGCATTATTTACTGTGAATGCACTTCCTGAGCTTTCTATACCTTCCGGTAAGTTTAGACTCGGTACTGTCAGATCTCATGACCAATACAACACAACTATCTATGAGTATGGAGATAGATACAGAGGAATAAAGGCCGGAAGAAAGGTGGTTTTTATCCATCCAGAAGACATACTTGAATCAGGCTTTAGAGCAGGGGAGAGGATAGACTTGTTTTCAGAATACAAGAATGAGAGAAGAACGGTTTATGGTTTTACGCTTGTTCCTTACGATCTTCCTAGAAGGTGCTTGATGGCTTACTTCCCTGAAGCCAATCCGCTTGTCCCAATACAATTGTGCAACCCTATAACAGGAACACCTGCATCTAAAAACATAATAGTAGAATTAGTAAAGAGGCAGAATACCTAAGGCAATGAAATTGTAAATGTTGTACCTGTAGGGATGTTATCAGAAATCTTTATAGTCGCATTATGGAGATCAACTACCTTCTTGACGATATACAACCCTAGTCCTGTGCCCTTAGATGCTCGTGTTTCTTCGTTGCCGATGCGGTAAAACTGATCGAAAACTTTTGCCTTTTCAGTATTGGATATTCCAGGTCCTAGGTCGGAAACTTCTACTAGCAATTGATTCTTTTTATTCTTGTATACCCGAGTTTTAATGGCCTGATCACCAGCGTACTTTATGGCATTTTCTAGCAGGTTGTTCATGATGCTGGAAAAACTATCTCTATCTATTTCAGCAACTATCGATTCTGAATCTGTTTTAAATTCGATGTTGGCATTAGGATGTAACTTTTGCTGTAGTGCAATGGCCTGTTCTATGATAGGAATCAAGTCTTGATGTTGCTTATTAAGAATAAAATCTTTTTCCATCCTGCTGGCAAGGAGCAGATTATTAATTTGTTTTTCTAGTCTTTTACTTTCTTCAAGAGCATCTCCTGCGAGAGACTCTACTTGACCCCGTGGAAGGTCTCTAGACTTTAATGTATCTAGAACAAGGTTAATGGCAGCAATCGGAGATTTCAATTCATGGGTAATAGATAGCAAGAAGTTTTTCTTTCGGTTAGCAGTTGCAACCTCCTGAAAATGCGCACGATGAACAAGCCCCATGCCCACGATCAGCGTCAACGCGAAGACCATTCCTTCACCGATAATCATCAACTTCTGCCTTTTGTGTTTACTCAATATACTCTGATACTCTACGGTTGTAGACAGATCATAATCATTGACCTTGTAGAGGGTATTCATTTCTACTTGTAATCGCTTTAGCTTTTCCTCTGTGAGTTCGCTGTTCTTTCTAAACAATAAAAAAGCCCACCACGATAATGCAAGTAACATATAAACTAAAAGTATCTTTCCGAATAATGGGCGTTTCCAGATCATGGCACTAATTCATATACATAATCAAGTGCCGAACATATAATTTCTGCGGCAATTTCCAGATCTTCTTCTGTATGAGCAGCAGAAACAAATCCTACTTCATAGCCTGAAGGACCTAGATATACGCCATTGTCAAGTAAGTATTTGTGCATATTCTTGAAGAGCTCCATGGACTCATTGTCAATCTCATCCGCTGATTTTATGCGATCATTTGCGAAAGCAATCCAGAAAATAGACCCTATATGCTGAATTCTAACAGTATATCCTTTCTCGGTTACATGTGCCATGATCTTATTAACGAATGATTGTGTCTTCCACTCCATGCTTTCATAGAAGTTGGGCGCTAGCAATTGTTCTAAAGCAGCTTTTCCCGCAGACATGGCAACGGGGTTAGCACTTAAGGTACCTGCTTGATATACGGGACCTACCGGAGCTACACACGACATTATTTTTTCTGATCCGGCATAAGCACCTACAGGCATGCCGCCTCCTATGATCTTACCGAAGGTTATTATATCAGGTTGAATATCATAATATCCAGCCGCTCCTTCGAAACCTACTCTGAATCCGCTGATTACTTCATCGAAGATCAATAGAATGTCGTATTCATCACATAACTCTCGCAACTTCTTAAGGTAATCGGAGTCTTGAAGAAGTAATCCATTGTTAGCCGGTATAGGCTCTATAATTATTGCAGCAAGATCGTCATTGATTTTCTTGATGGATGCTTCTAAGGCATCTAGGTCATTGAGCGGTAAAACTAGCGTTTCCTGTGTAAAACCCTGGGGAATCCCTGCTGATGTAGAAACACCGAAGGTTACAAGTCCAGAACCTGCCTTAACCATAAGTGAATCGACATGACCGTGATAACAACCTTCGAATTTTAAAATCTTGTTTTTACCTGTATATCCACGGGCTAGCCTTATGGCAGACATTACTGCTTCTGTACCTGATGACACAAATCTTATACGTTCAATATATCTGTGGTTGGCTATTATTAATGCTCCTAATTCATTTCCTAGCCGATTAGGTGTACCGAAAGAGGTTCCTCTGCGGACAGTCTTTATGACTTCTTCCCTTATCTTCTCGTTGTTATGCCCTAGGATTAATGGCCCCCAAGAGCAACAGAAATCAATAAAAGTATTCCCGTCTTCATCTGTAATTCTAGATCCATCGCCTTCTTTAATAAAGAGGGGAGGTCCATATACGGACTTAAATGCGCGTACTGGGGAATTTACTCCACCAGGAAATAGCTCTTTTGCTTCAGAAAATAACTCACTTGAAACTGTTCTATCCATTTTTCAGTATGAAATTTATGATTATGGCCACAAACTTAAGAAAAATGGACCTGCCAGTCTGTATGCATCTACTAGAGGTTATCTTTTTTTAAAAAATTTTACAATTTCCTGAAGAACAAGATATTGCTTGTTACGTATTAAAACTTTTGTTTATATGGATTATCCCCATTGGCCTCAACGTATAAGCACAATTTATCATATATTTGCTACCACCTGTTAACTGTGGCGTTTACACGGTCACTTTAATTAGTTTCAGGCAAAATTGGATCAAGTTTTGTCTTGGTTTAACGGATTTTACAAAACCAAAGAATGCAGATAGACATCGGGCGATACATAGACTATTTACTCCAGAAATCTGGGTATGTGGCTTTGAAAGGCATCGGGACTGTGTCGATACACAGGCAAGAGGCATTCTTTGCACCATCTAAAGAAAAACTTGAACCTCCTAAGGCTTCAATTGTATTCACAGAATCTACAGATAATTTCAGCCAACTTATTCAGCTTATTGAAAAGAATGAGCGCATAACACGGGAAGTGGCACAAGATGTTGTAGATAAGTATACGGAATCACTTCTAAACCAATTATTGAATTATAAGATTGTAAAACTATCATCCATCGGGTTTCTGGAATTGAAAGACGGGAAGAAGGAATTTATACCTTCTGAATCGGCATTACTCAACCTTAAATCGAAACTTCATTCCATTCCGATTACCCCTGTAGAGCGCCTAGCTCGATATGAGCATAAAAAGGCAATGGTGGACGATACTTCTTCAACTGAATTAAGCCTCTGGAAAGGCGAATGGATAAACTACTTATGTGGTTTCCTATTGGGTGGATTGCTCGTATGGGCATACCATCAATTTATAGAACCATCTATCCAGTCAGGTCCCCAAGTTGTTGAATATATATCAGCAGAGCAAGACACTACTAAAGACGAAACTAAGTACGAAGATAGCTCTGCTGATATCAATCAATCTTCAGAAATTTCTGATTCGATATCTGAGGAAGTTCCATTCGATTCAGCAGCGATAAAAATTGCTGAACCCGATGCAAGGACAGAATGTATCATTATTGTAGGTGCCTTTTCTAAAACCATATATGCTATGGAAATGCTGGATCGCATTAGGAATGCAGGATATACCCCTTATGATGACAACTACAATGATGTGAAGCGGGTCGGTATACGGTATCTATGTGAGGAAAAGGACCTCGAAGACTTCATCAAGGAAGTAAGACGGAAATTCGGAGCGAGAGCATGGTCACTTGTTCCTAGAGTAAGTATCTAGGTTTATAACACGACTGTATTGAGTTCGGCGGCTATGTCGTTTCGTTCAGCCAGTAACTTCTGAAGGACTTTAATTAAATACTTATAATCTTCTGATTCTCTATCATTTATATCGTATTCATTGATCTTTTCTTTCACCTCATCTAGGAGCTTTCTTATCTTATCTAGTTTAAATCTTAAGATTGATTGATAACTGTCTTTCTGGAAATTGTCTTCTGGCTTTTTCTGGGTCTGCAGAATAACACCTTTGTCTTCCCAGCTCGCATAATCATAAGGAGTTGTCATTACATCAATGGCAATTTTTCTTATTTCTTCTTCTGGATGACGCAAGTAGAAAATAGGGGAGATGTCTACTTCTTCCTCCATAGCCTTTTGTGTGATTTTTATAACCTTCAGATAGGCTGCATGATCAAATGAGTCAATCACAGACTCCAGATTAGTCAACAAGTACTGAGCTACTGTAATATTCTTTTCTTCATGATAGATTTTATCCCCAAGGCTTATTAAGATTCTTATAATATCTTGTTCTCTGTAATTTAAATCTTCTCTTTGGACCGAAGATTGTTGGCTTGGTTGTTTTCTTTCAACTACGAAACTATCTTCATCTACCGGAGGAACATTTCGATAGCTGTTGCGGTCTCTCTCTTGAATTTTTTTCTTAATAATCCCTTTAATGGACTTATTGACTTCACCTGTTACGATCTGCTCGTCGATCTGAAAAAGTGCACTTGCTTGCTGAACATATACAGATCGCTTTATCGGATCAGGAATGAGTGCAATACTGCCTACCACATCTCTCATTGCTCCTGATCTTAATATAGGATCTCCCTTGGCTTCTGATAACAACAATTCAGTTTTAAAAAGGACAAAGTCTTTGGCTTGTTCGTTAGTATACTCTATGAAACCTTCTTTCCCCAGATTAGAAACATAAGAATCAGGATCTTCTCCTTCAGGGAGAAGCACCACCTTGACATTCATGTCGTAGGAAAGGATCATATCTAGTCCCCTGAGTGCAGCCTTAATGCCTGCTGGATCTCCATCATAAAGTATCTTGACATTGGGCGTATAGCGCTTAATTAACTTGATCTGATCTTCTGTGAGAGATGTACCTGAGGACGCTACAACATTTTCAATGCCGGCTTGATGGAGGCTGATTACATCGGTATAACCTTCAACAAGAATACATTCATCCTCTTTCCGGATAGGAGATTTAGCGAAGTACAATCCGTATAAAGTCTTCCGCTTGTTGTATATATCGCTCTCTATAGAATTGACATACTTAGGCACCTTTTTATCGGAGGATAGAGTACGCCCCCCGAAGGCGATAACTTTACCACTGAGATTATGCACACTAAACATGACTCGATCCCAGAAAAAATCCCTGTC
>CALIQO010000645.1 GCA_938044055.1 uncultured Saprospiraceae bacterium | reverse complement strand
AGCAGCATAGAACCAGATCTTCCTAAAAAAGAAGACAACAATAAAGGAATCATATGGTGGTTGAGTGCTACCTTTCTATTAAGTGTAACGCTGATAACTGTGTCTCAACTATTCCAGATAGCCGGGAACAATAAAGGTGACAAAACTTTACATAAAGCCTCTATTAAGAAACAAGAAATTGCCATAGTTGATAAACCAATTGTTAAGACCGATAAGGATATAGAGGTTGAGGATAAATCTATAACAGACGCTTCTAAACCGATTAACACAGAGTCTATTAAAATTAAAACGAACAGGAATCTAAAAACCTCTTTTACTCAGATCCAAGGGACCGCGCATGTACCGCCCATAAAAACAAAAAACAACGTATCTACTTTACCCCAGAATACAGATAAGTCAAAAGATTTAGCCGGCACTAAAATGGATGCTGACGCAGCCATACAATATGATAAAACTAATTTTCAGAATGAAGGGCTTATTGAAACAGAACACCTTAATATCCATATAACGGCAATTGCTGGTCTACAGAATACCCTTGCCTACAACTATACAGAAGACCTACTTTCTCCATCTAAAATATATCCAGTAAAAGAAAAGAACCGGTATAGAATCAGCTTGCTACAGGGAATCAATAGAGGCAATTCCTACATAATAGGATTAAGAGAAAACGATGGTAAAGCAGCATCTATCAATCGAAGAGAAAAAGATATGATAGGCTATGCAGGAGGAATTGAATTCAGCCAATACCTGAAACCCAGATGGCGGATATCACTCGGAATCAATTACAACCTTCAAGTCACCAGATATAGACAACTTGACGTGCAATCAAGTGAAACCTATGAAGAAGGCTTAAAAGAATATGTAATCGATGCCAATGGAGCCACCAATCCAGTTCTAGGTGAGGTCGGAATTTCCACCACAACTTACAGCGACATCACGTGGCACAGAAAAGACCATCAAGTAGATCTTATGGTTGCAACAGGATTCCAACTCTTAAAGAAATCATCGTTCTCCATATGGATCGATGGTGGAGCAGCCTACAATGTCTGGAATCATACTTCTGGTTATGACTATGGAGGTTTTGATATCTTGGGATTCAGAAAACTTGAAGGTCAGGAATCTCAAGAGCATCTAGGAAACAAAGGATTTAAAACCATCCTCGCTCCTTCTATCTCTTACAAATACAGATCTTGGGAATATAACTTGAGGTACAACTACACTAAATTTTACTTTTCTCCAGAAAGAGAAAACTCAATCTATACAATTAAAAATTCCCAAACAGGAATACAGCTTGGCATATGCTATCACCTGAATGGGAACTAATCTAAAAACTAAAATTATGAAAAATTTTTATCAACTGATTTTTGCCTGTGCAATAGCCATATTTATGGACGTCGGCGCATCGGCCCAATTAAACTGTCTGACCGAGGTAGGAATAGAGCTTGACCAGTTTTCTGGAATGGCAACGGTTACACCAGATCTTATCATTGTAGGAGAAGTTCCTGAGGGTGCGACTGTAAATGTTGCAGAACTATCTTGTAACGATTTATTTAAAACCACAGAAGTTACAGTTAGCGCTGTCATAGATGGAAACAACTCATCCTGTAAGACCAGTGTAATCGCCTTAGATGTTTCTAAGCCTGTAGCTATTGCGGAAGAGACGGTGATTATTAATTTCGGGCCTAATCAGAGTAGCTATGAATTGTCTACTGCAAATATTGATGAAGGAAGTTATGACATCTGTGGAGATATAGACTTAAAGCTTTCTCCTTCTACCCTTTTTTGTAGTGATATTGGAACTGAAGTTATGGTGACCTTGATTGTGACAGATGAATCTGGAAACAAAAATGAATCTTTTTCTACTGTTATTGTCAATGGTTCGTCAACTACATTTACCTGTAAATCATCTGTAGAGGTGCCTACTGCACATGGCACAAGGCTAACTACTGATTTCTTCGTAAATGAGAATGCGTGCATTGCAGCAACTACTGTAATTACGGATTCTCAAGGCAATGTTGTTCCAGACAATATTATAACTCCTAATTATATAGGACAAATGCTCACGGCAATAATAACAGATAATATAGATGGTTACTCTTGTACATCCACTCTCAATGTCATTCAAGTTGATTGTGCTCCATTCGCCATATGTGATACCGAGTGCATAGATGCACCCGTTACCGATTGTGATGGTGGCCGCACAGACACAGATAATGCAGACTGGCCTTGCGACATCACCATTGAAGGAGGAGCTAACCCATACAATGATATAGACATAGGTAATCTACTTGCTATAGGATTCACCAGGGCAGAAGTAGAACCTACCCTAGTACTAGAACCTTGTCACCTAGTAGCAACCCATTATGAAGACTTTATATTTGAAGAGACAGATAGAACAGTAGTTAAAAGACTGTGGACAGTAATCGAGTGGTACTCAATGGCTGCTTACAGTTATGAACAGATTATCACCTTAGAGGGGACGACCAATTCCGGAGTATGGAATATCTGTGATACTCAGTCTAACTCTGCCCCTCCTGGAGATTGTGATTCTGGACACTCTGATACCGATGATGTAGAATGGCCGAGTGACATATCTATCAATGACCATAGAATTGCACCACAAGATTTAGTTGCGTTCTCGAGTATAGGCTCTGAAGACAGTCGTCCTGCTATTGTCAATAATCAACAGATATATGATGTAGAATACATTGA
>CALIQO010000644.1 GCA_938044055.1 uncultured Saprospiraceae bacterium | reverse complement strand
AGCTAAAAACTCCGTTACCATTATTCTTCATTCCATCTGTACCAAATGCACCACCTGCTTTAAAGTTAACCATGGTTCCAGTCGTACGGCTTAATGTTCCAGCTCCTACTGCTGATGCTGTCATAACACCTAGGTGATTCCTGTGTCTTACAACTATATTGTATCCTGGACTAGAAGCTCCAGATTTTAATCCTACCATTTTAAGTGCACCTAGATCTGTACCCACTACATCTCCATTCTTATTAAGTAAAGCAGAAAAGGTACCTAACACATTCGTATTGTCTGCAGCATCTCTTATTTCTACGAATACCCAGTCAACTATATCTGTGAAAGATCCAGCAGTTTCTCCACCTCCTAACCCAGAATGGGTAAAAGATGTCATTGCTGCATACGGTTCTGCTCCTGGAAGCAAAGCTGTAAGATTCGTATTCATTAAATCTCCAGAAGTTGTATTGTTATAAGGACCAGATAAAACGATCTGTGGTGTCAGCATGGCAAAATCCATTACCGATGTCCCACCTACAGCATAATATCCTGCAGAACCTCCAGTCTTAGTAGCATCTGTGGCATTGGCCCCTAAACCCGTAAGATCAAGATCCCACTTAGATTCAGTTGCATCCCACATCGATACACCAGACTTGGTATTGTCAAACATCGCTTCTTCGTCCGCTGCTACCCAATTAACAGTTACATCAAGATCACCAGCACCACCGCCAGTTACTTCCCATGAAGCATTCACTACATCTCCCGTAAGAGCAGCAGATGATTCATCATCTCCAACCGTAAATGCATTCTCTAAAGATCTTACACCTATATCATCAGCAGCTCCTGTATTGTCTACAGAAACTGGATTGAATTCTGTATCAGAAAAACCCACTTGGAATTCATAAGATCCTGTATGTCCTTCTTTTATTAATAATCCATCACCATCGGTCTGTACGAAACCAGCCGTTCCATCCGCTCTTGTAAGCGAACCTCCCGATGCTATACTTAAGTTCTGATCGTTGATATCTATATTGCCTGTACCTGCAAGGAAATTGAGAATTCCCGTTACTGTAAGATTCGCACCTGCTAAGGATACATTACCTGCCGTGTTGGTCATATCAATGTCTTTCACAGAAATATCAGAACCTAATGTAAAGGTCTGAAGCATGGTGCCAGAAAAAATAATCTTAGCGTTTAAGGTCGTTGAAGTCAACGTTCCTGATGCTGTATTGAGATTGCCTTTTACATCAAGCGTACCACTATTCGTAATGGTTCCTGAACCTGTGTTGAGTACATCTCCCTCGACGACCAGTGTCGCACCGTCCTCGATGACGATTGTAGCGCCATTATTAGTGAGCTGAGCAGATAACATCCCTGCAACCAAGCACAATAACAATGTGAAATAATTTTTTACCATGTCTTATATTTTTCTAAAGAGACCATACATCGTGCAGTGACTCTTACTTCAAGTAAATATACAATTCTAAAAGGGAATGATTATTAGCCAATTAGTAAATACCACGTCTTAATGAGTAAATGGTAACGTAAATGGCGTTTTTGCGTCTGGGTAAATATAACGATATCATTACAATTTTAAAGAATATATGGTTCTATAAAATTTAAATATCCCTTGTTTCGAGTGCCACTTTTGGCAATTACAAGCAAATTTACCAATAAATGGGTGGTTTTAAGTCACCCTTTTGGGTGGTTTTTTAAGCTGCTTCTATCTAAAAAACGTACCAAAGCTACTTTACCCTACTATTTCGATTCGATCTCGATTAAGAATGCCTTGACTCTTAAAAAGATTATTGTAAGAATCTGCATCATAGAAATGCCGCCCTAATCCCCTCATAGGGGGACAGCTTTCTAAACCTTAACCGGAGTATTGTCCCCCTTGAGGGGGTGACGGGGGTGGAATCCTCTTCCGTGACAATGCATCAATCCATTTCTAAAAAGCTATTTGCGGATATCAAATCACCTCTTAATGAAGAGAACCTTTCGTCCTAAAAAGACCATTGCATGATTCGGCTCCATGGAAATTCCACCCCCAACCCCCTCATAGGGGGACAGCTTTACTATAAACTACTCCATGGAAATTAAAAAAGAGGCTGCCCCACGATGGGACAACCTCTTCCAATTAATTAATCCTTTAACTTTTATTTTATTATCTCAGTCAATGGAATACTTTCTACCAACTCTATCTCTGCGCTGCCTGTGATTTTGTTGTTTTGATTCTTTATGGATTTAACTGTCTTAATCGTCTTGCTTACATCGAATCGCGAGTCTTGTAGTCTGTTGAAATTTTTGAGCGCTTCTATCTTATAATTCCTAGCGTCGTAATTTCCTTTTCCAGTGTCGTGGATACTTAAGGTTTTACCCGATCCTACGAGTTCAATATCCTTGGCATATTCTGATCTGATGTGCAGATGTTCTATATCCACATATCCTTGTATGTCTCCCCTTCCCATCAATTCTAGATGCAACTCTTCTTGATTCATTCCCTCCATACGCATAGGTCGGTCTGAATAATTGACAATGTTCTTTATATTATTAGAGATGAGAACCAGTTGTATTTTATCATCTACTCTGTTATCCCTTTTCCGGATAATATTGATTAGATTTTCTTGTTCTATCAATTCTATATCTTCTACTTGATTCTTAACGCCGATGAGTAACAATTGGTTTTTATCACCGGGTTTGACCGTTACTTCGAGGTCTCCCTTTATGTTGAAGTTCTCTATTTGCGAAAGCGGAATAGTCCTGGTGAAATTATAGTTCTCTATCCATTCTGATGAAAACATACCATTTTTACCCATGGTCCATGAGTACTTACTCATCTGATGGTATCTAGGCCGCTCCATATCTTTATCGAAATTATACTGGAAATTATGGTTGTATCCACTTCTATTATCGAAGACCAGCTCCTTTCCTTCAGGGACGTAGATATCATATTCTACCATCTGACCACGGAGCTTGTTCCCTTTATTGATGGCCGATTGCGAAGGAATGGTAATCTCACCATTGCCATATTCTATGCTGTGTTGCAGTCGCTCAGCATTTTTTCTTGCTCGGGAATTGCTTCTACCTAGCGCATGGACCGTGCGATCTATCCTCAACTGATCATTCTCAGCAGTATGGAAATCTACTTTTATGTTCTCGAAGAAAATCTTATCACCCGTGTAATCGATGCCATCGAAGTTATAGATCGTATGATAGTAAGAACGATTAGGGTCAATCACATTGACATGAACAGTGTCTGCTTCTATGTCATACGCTTCATAAGAAAACACTTCCTCTGAATCTAGATGATCTCTTACAGTGGTAAAAATGGAAATCCCCGTAACAACTATAGATGTGCACCACAACACCCTGAATCCTCTTCTTATAGAAGGCTTGATGGAATATCTTCTAAACCTTGTAGTCAACCAATAGAAAAGAGAAAGCAATGGTATCGCTAGGGTAAGATAAGCTGATGTGGTCATCAGATACGCGAATAATGAATGCCCTGGTATTATAAAAGAAGATAATGGAAGGACAAATATAGAGCCGACAGTCCAGCCGATAAGCATAATAATAGTGGCTACTAGAAAAAAGATGACTGCTAAAAAAAAGAAGGGCTTCAAGACTTTCTTGAAGAGCCCTACTATAGTAAGTACTATACCGCCTAGTACAGAAATTCCTGTTTTTAGAGATCCTCCCACAGAGAAGGAGGACGACTTAAAATTTTTTTTTTAGACTTGAATTCGTTTCCCAAGTCCTTAGTCATCTCTGTGATCTTATCGCCAAGCTCCGTGAGTTCTTCCTCTATGGTCTTAGCGATGTTGTTCACATTGACCGGTTCTCCCTTCATCTCGAGTCGGTCTCCCGCCGTCAAGGCTTCCGGAATGATGGCAGCCAACACGATGTATATTAATACACCTGTCATGCTTAGACCTAGAATGATAAAGGCAAGTCTTATCCAGATAGAATCCTTGATTCCTAGATATGCACTAAGCCCACTACAGACTCCTGCAATTACCTTGTCTTCAGGATTTCGGAACAATTTTTTACCCGTTTTAATGGTATGCTTGCGCTTTTTCTTACGCTTGGTGGTTGTTATGGGTTCGTCTTCGTCTATGGAAGCAGCTCCGAAATCTTCTGGTCTACCTAGGATCTTTATTACCTGATCCAGATCTACCTCACTTATGATGGCCTTGCCACTCATGTTCTCCTGAAACAATTCAGCCATCCTTACCTCTATATCATAGACGATATCATCACATCCCTCTGAATCGGAAAAATGATTTTTGATGGTGGTTATGTATCTAGACATACGATGATAAGCCGCTTCATCGATGGTAAATGGAAAACCTCCCAGATTGACATTAACTATTTTGTTCATTTCATCTATTTATGCTTATTCCGCTACCGGAAATAAATGTTTCTGTAATAAAAAGTAATCCTCTTCAGGATAATGGTTATGCTTTCGTTTTAATTTTCTTAGTGGATTGATTGACTGCATGATTCAACTCGTCCCATGTTTCTACAAGTCCGTGAAGGAACTCAGTCCCCGTATCGGTCAGACTATAGTACTTCCGAGGAGGGCCTGTTTTAGACTCTTTCCAAGTGTACTGAAGTAAAGCAGAATTTTTCAACCTACTTAACAAGGGGTAGAGCGTACCTTCTACCACTATAAGCTTAGAAGCTTTTAACTGCTTTATGATATCTGAGGGATATGCTTCCTTCTCGGATATGATTGATAGCACGCATAGCTCAAGTATCCCTTTTCTCATCTGTGCTTTCGTGTTTTCTAATTTCATAAAAATATTTTTTCCTAGAGTCCTTTTTTACCTATTGGTCTTCTATGGCTTTCTAGATTTATATAATGGTTTCTTTTTTTCTCGCTTTCGCAAATGTTTTCTTTAACGCTAATTCTGTTGCGGTGTAGTACCATTACAATACAAATATAAGGGATTTATATAGTACTATGCAATACAAGGTACCTTTTTTAGACAAAGTACTATATAAAGAGTAATTTTTTGCCGATAAACGGTTAAAAACAACCGATAAATAGAATTACTCCTTCAGTAAGTACATTCTATATATATATTGTGTTACTTAGAATAGTCAATTATACGGCTTATGCGTAGTACACAATTCAGACTGGTTATTTTGTTTTTAATTGTCCTCTTCATTTCTGATACAAGCCATGGACAACAGATCCTCAAGAGAAATAATGGGAAGTCTGAAAAAATCACCATTATCAGAATGGATTCCACTTCACTGCATTATTACAAATACGATGACCGATTAGAGATTGAGTACATTATTCCTATAGTTGATATTCTATACTTATACATGACGGATTTTAGCGAGCAAGAAAAAATAGATCCACAGATGCTAGAAATGCAACGCAAAAAAATGGTGAAGCTCAGCCTTTCTGGATTTATTCGCAATACAATAATGATAGGATATGAACAATCAATCCGTCCTAGATACTCCATGGAAGCTATGTATATGCTAGTAGGGCTAAAAGAAGAATTCGGACAGAAATATTATGGTCATGGAATTCAACTGGGGTTTAAGTATCGGTTATCAGATCCTTTTAAACTTTCTAAGAAAAAGAAAATAAAGCACCTCATGGAAGGCTTATACACTAAGCCTTTAGTCGGATTCATAACCCGAAACGTAGATAACAATACAGAAAATTTATCAGATAGGTTCTTCTATGGTGGATTGCAGATCGGATTCATGATGGTAAACAATCGGATGTCACTAGAGATATTCGGAGGATATCATTATATACAAGGTTCCAGTACTAAGACTCCTTTCAGATCTGGAATAGAAATACCATCCCCATTGATTTTAGACTATGGAGAATTCGAC
>CALIQO010000643.1 GCA_938044055.1 uncultured Saprospiraceae bacterium | reverse complement strand
AAATCAATCACATACCTTATTCTATTGTATAAAGGAGTAGATAGGTTATTAGGAATATGGATTTCTATATTCTTCATTTCCGCAAGACATTCCTAACCCCTTTGACAAAAGAATTTTTATCTCTGCTTATCCTGAAATACGGCGTAAGCTCTCCACCAAAATGGCGGAACACTGGTTCTATATGTGGAAGCATACTTCCTTCAAAATTAAACACGTCCACAGACTCTGAACTCTTCTTAATCGCTTCCCAGATTAAGCGCTGGACCGCCCCAGAATTTTTCTCCTCTTCACTTACACCGATTACCAGATTATACGCAACAGATTCATCTCTGACGATCAATATGGCTGCATGGACATTTTCCTGAGCATCCAGGGCTTGTAACATAAAACCACAGCCCCTTTCTTTACAAGCATTCCATATGTTAGATAGAATTGTCTCCGGATACGGAACGGATAACTTCTGTCGCTTGAATGTTTCTTCTACAAGCGCATATAAAATACGCGGATCTTCTAACGGTACAATTTCTAAATTGTCTTCCGTTTTTCTGATAACTGTCCTTACTGTATTTTTCATTCCATTCCAGACATTTTCTTGATCTCGGATATTGTCTAAAATATACGTGTACGAAGTCGTCTGTTGATACCCGTTCCTAAAAAATGGATACCAATCTGTTATGTCTGGAGAGAATTTCTGGGCGAAATAATCCATCTCCGAAATCTTCGGAATAAGGGCATTAATCACTTTTCGGTAATACGAGTATGCTTCTACTCTTTTCACTCCTATAAAAGGCACAACATAAGGGCCTAAGTAAGGTGTTAGCGGTGGCATTATACTTACGTCAAATAAGCCTTTTTTCTTAATCAAATATGGTAAAACCCCGATAATTGCTCCGTCTTTGTTGAACGAAACGCTTACATCCCACTCCTCTGACAAACACACAGCATCAAGCCACCAGTCTTGAAAGAAAATCGGAAGCGATTCCTTTTCTAAAAAAAGCCTAAATTGTTCTTTCGTGGTAGAAACAGCCATAGCTGCAAAATAGGAATATGTGTGGAATATACGCCATAATTAAGAAGGACAATGAAGTTGTATCGGAAGAAGAACTGATCAACGGAACAATGATGCTTAAACATCGAGGTCCTGATGGGATGAGCCATTATGTCCATAAGGCTATAGGTCTGGGACATACACGACTAGCCATCATAGACCTATCAGAATCCGGTAATCAACCCATGCACAAGTACAATAAAGTAATTACCTACAATGGAGAGATTTATAACTATCAAGTTATTAAGCGCGAGCTCTCTAATCTTGGTCACCACTTTACCAGTCAGTCAGATACGGAAGTTATTCTCTCTGCTTTCGAAGAATGGGGGCCAGGTTTCGAACACAGATTAAACGGCATGTGGGCATTCATTATACTGGACCAGTCAGATCAATCCATCTATATAAGTCGAGATCGTTACGGTATGAAACCCCTATACGAGTTTAACCGCAATGGAACTTCGTACTACTCTTCAGAGATTAAGGCCTTCTCAAGTATACCCTATTATAGACCAGAACTAAACGAAGATGTAGTGCATGATTTTATAATAGATGGACTGCTTCACCATAGGAAAGAAAGTCTATTTAAGGATGTTTTATCATTTCCGATTTCGCACTACAGGATAATACAAGGAGATGGAAAAATGATTGAACAGAAATACTATACCATAGAACAGAACGAATCAGATGTTCCTCCAGAAACATTGAAAGAAACATTCATTCAATCAGTCCATCGACACATGATAGCAGATGTACCTGTCGCAGCTTCTCTGAGCGGAGGTATCGACAGTTCTTCTTTCGTTGCTGTTGCAGCCCTTAAAACTGACAACCTACACACTTTCTCTTATGTACCTGAAGAAAAAGAAATTTCAGAGGAAAAATTCATCGATGCTGTTGTTGAAAAAAGTGGCGTACATAATAAGAAGATAAGTCCGTCATTTAGCGATCATTTATCTCATCACCGAGAAGTGCTCAAGGCAAATGATTCTCCGGCTTTATCAATGAGTCTAATAACACACTACCTCAAATATAAGAGCGTAAAAGAAGCAAGGTTAAAGGTGCTACTCTCTGGACAAGGTGCAGATGAATTGTTGCTAGGATATGGCACTTACTATCCATATTTTCTTGACTGGTTGCGAAAAACAAATACCATTAAATATATATCTGAGTCGACCAGTATTGCTAAAAGGTATCCATCTAATGTATTGAAAAGATTGATAAAGAAATCTGAGTACGACTACACTAAGTTTTCCAAAACCACCCGAAAGAAAAACGAAACTCCTACTACCTTAGAATCTTATTATATCAGTATGATACAAGAAAAACTACTTCCTGCCTTACTTCAATTTGAAGACAGAAACAGCATGGCGCATGGAGTGGAAGGAAGGCTTCCTTTTCTAGATGCCGAATTTTCTGAAGTATGTCACAAAATGTCTCCAGAATCAAAAATAAAGAGAGGCATAAGGAAAAGTATTTTTAGAAAATCAATGGAAGGCCTCGTCCCTGCTGACATTCTAAAAAGAAAAGATAAAATGGGTTATGTTGCCCCTCAAGAAAAATGGATGTATACGAATAGCGATGTTTTTATTCAAGCTATTTCTGAAGGTATCCATACTTATCCTTCTTGGTTAAAATCAGAAATTATTCCATGGATAAAAGACACACTAACTAAAAATAAAAAAGAACACTTTCCTTTTATATGGAGGGTGTATAGTTTTATGGAGTTTTTAAAAATTCAATAACTATTATTAATGAAGAAAGTACATCTTGTAACAGGAGGTTGCGGATTCGTAGGGCAGCACTTAATTAAAAAATTGCTGGAGGAAACAAAAGATTGTCTTGTGGTTATTGACGATCTGAGTATAGGGAATGTTCCGATCTCGTGGTCGATTAATTCTAATCCTAAGGGTGTTTATATAATCTCAGAAAGATTGGTTTTTATACAAGCAGATGTCCGAGAATATTTTCGTAGTGAAGACCATTATAGGATAGAAATTTCAAATGTTTTTTCATTTTGGAATGGGCAGTATAATGATGTATTTCACTTTGCAGCTGTTGTGGGCGGTAGGTCTATGATCGAAGACAATCCATTATATGTAGCTATAGATTTAAGTATAGATTCAGAATTTTTTCTGTGGGTAACCAAGCACCATCCAGAGCGGGTTTTATATCCCAGCTCTTCTGCAGCCTACCCTATTGAATTACAAGGAAAAGAAAATCATAAGCAATTAGAGGAATCAGATATTGACTTCACCCAGATAGGAAATCCAGATCTTACGTACGGATGGGCTAAGGTTACGGGTGAGATGCTGGCACAGTTGTGTCATAAAAAAACAGGTATTCATATTGCTTGTATTCGTCCTTTCTCTGGTTATGGCCCAGGACAATCGCAAGACTACCCAGTTCCTTCAATAATGAAACGCATAAAAAACAATGAAAATCCTATCGAGGTGTGGGGCGATGGAAATCAATCTAGGGACTTCGTATATATAGATGATGTTATAGATGCCATGACTCATATTCTGGACAACGTTCGAGATGGAAGTGCATTGAATATAGCAAGCGGAAAAGCCACTTCTTTCAATCAACTCATAGTTACTGGGATGAAGATCGTCGGCGTGGATACTGACATTAAGCCATTAACCCATAAGCCTGTCGGCGTACATAAAAGATATGGATCACCGGAATTATGCAGAGCGGTTACAGGATGGGAGTCAAGGATAAACCTGGAAGAGGGTTTAACACGTGTACTGAATTCTATGTCTTAATTTGAAATAAAAAATCAAGTAACTTACTTCCTGTTTTTTCTTTACTGAAGGAAGAGAAAGCAAGGTGTCCTTCTTGGGTTTTAAATTCATTGTAAGCCTTATTCTTTGTCCACTTATCAATAATTTCTGCAAGATCAGAAGAACCCTCATACGTGGGTAATTTATCAGAAAGCGATTTATGAAGTGGGTAATACCTAGGTAAGATTGCTGGCAAACCATATCTAACCATATCATTGATATTTCCTGAAACACATGAGTATCCATTCCGTTCTCTTAGGGGACCAAATATCATTTCTTCATTCATAGGGAGAATTAAGAAATCGGTTTTTCTCATAATTTCATCATACTTAGATTGCTCTATAAATTCATCGAAAGTTTCTAGTGAAAGACCTTTAATTGTTAATGTAGAAAATTGTTTCTGGATCATTTTACCATATGCTCCTTTGGGTTTTCCCAGCAGAGTCATGTGGATTCGATTCAACGAAACATTCTTTAATGCCTCAACAACTACTTTATAATCCCTGCTCTTATTGTCTATGTTTCCTGGGATGGTAATATGGGATCTGTCGTTATTCTGGGGTTCACTTATCTCGTCATTGATCGCAAAGGGAATCCCTGCTGAAGGCTTGTTTTTTATATACTTCTGTGCATAATCATTTACGATATCAGATGGAAACACATAACCGGTGTGAGACTTAACGGCTATGCTTTGTTTCTTAAAATTTCCTGTAAAAATCCATTTCATAAATCTTAAACATTGCCTGACAGAGTCTAATATTAAATATTTCCTATAAGCGAAAGTTGTATGTACGTCATGGATAACTATGGCAGAAGGGCTTTTCCATGTTTTCATAACATTTTGTCCATCATCAGTATCTACCGTTGTTATGAGGATTGCGTCACAAGACTCTAAAGCACTATTCTGATTACTTAAAAAAGCCTGTGCATCATCCCCTTCATTAATTATCCATACAATGTTTTCATCTTCGTGTAAATCGTAACATTGGCGGTATACCCACATTGATGTAAAAACAGTCAGTTGTACATCTTGTGTCAACAGAGAAATTATATACGCTCTGAGCACTTCATTGTGCTTGGCTAATTCTATAAATCCTATATTTGGCCTATGATCTTTCACAGATACAAACATAATTTAATTTGTTGTCAGTTTAACCACATAACTCTGAGATAGAATAAATGCAACCTTACTTCTCAATTATTATTCCTACACACAATCGGAGCGTCTTATTGAAAAGGGCCATTACAAGTGTAGTGTCTCAGAGTTACGAAAACTGGGAACTTATCATAATTGATGATGGATCTACGGATGACACAAGGAATGCTGTAGAATCATTCACAGACCACAGAATTAATTATTATTATCAAGAACATGCAGAAAGAAGTACCGCTAGAAACAAGGGTATAGAAAAAGCCTGTGGACAATATATATGCTTCTTGGATGATGATGATGTATACTTAAACAATCATCTAGATGTGTTATACAAAGCAATAATAAAACAGCTTTATCCTATTAAAATATTTAGAACTGGGTTTATCTCACATTATATTAATAAAAAAATAAGTCATCCCTTTTATTATGGAAATTCAAGTCGACAATCAATCAATTTTTTTCTAGACAATATGGTCGGCATACATACTTTATGTTTTCACCAAGAAATTCTAAAAAAACACAAATTCGATATAAGGTGGTTACATTTTCAAGATACACACCTTCTAATACGTTGCTTACTAGATTTCGAATTAGAACAAATATATCATTACACCTGTATCTATTATAGACACCATCAGATGGGGTCAAACAATCTATTTGTTAATAATAGTCTTTCTCGAACGGAGAATAACATTCAAGCAATACAAGATCTTTTTCATACAGAAAATGAAAGACTAAATAAAGTTGTACCTGCAGAGAAGGTTAATGAATTGGTTTCAGAAAAATATTTAGATCATGCTTTCTCTGCCATCTCCCAAAAAAAGAACAAACTAGCAAGAGTCCTATTTAGAAAATCATTATCCGCACGATGGAGTATATCGCTCCTAACGTCTTATATAAAGCTAAGTTTACTTATTCTGATCAAGCATTGATTTTTCTGAGATTATATTGAGGCAATGGGTCATTTCCATATATATCCACATCAAAGTAGTCTAAGACATGAAGTAGACGACTAATCATTTCAGGGGATAAAGCAGTCTTCCACCCGATAAGTTGATCTTCTTTATCTATTCTAATTTTGGTTGATGTTGTACTAGGTTGCTTTATCTTTTGTTCCAAGGATTCAGGAATTTCTATATTCCATTCAAAAAATATTTCTCTAAGAATTTCTGATGGTCTCAATAATAAATCTTCATAACTAATAGATATCCAATCTAGATTGTTTCTTGGGTGTTGTAAGACATGTTGGTTCTGCATACACCATAATGCAACCAACTGTTCCTCTTTGCTTCTAAGTGATTCTAAAAAATTCCTATGAGACTTATAAATAGAATTGTACCTGGTTTTAGGAACAATAAATGGCTCATAATTATAGTTCCATGCTCCATATTTCATCATTGAAGAAATCATTGCAAAAGGGTGTCTAATCATAAAAACAGGTTTGAATCTGTGTTCAATATTAGACACATACCAAGGGAGAAATCCTTTTCCTCTAACAATTTTATTTATAAGTTTATTTCCCTCTAATAATTTAGTATAAGAATTTCTAAACACCATTTCTGGAGTAAGCCCTATTCCTCGGGATAGCCTCTGAATATAGTTTTTAATCTCATTCCATTCTTCGTCTTCAGGAATAAATTGCCTCCACCCAAATTTTTGCTCATTCAAAATTAAATTATTATTAAGATGAAAAGGTTCATCAATAATAACAGTGTTGGGTATTTCAGCCAACATTTCAGCCAGCCAAGTACTTCCACCTCTAGGATCACAAAATATGGAAAAACATTCTTCCTTATTGTAATGTTTTATAATAGAAATTAGCTTTAATAAAATTGATTTAGAAACATGTTTCACTTTATTCATAGAAGTGAATGTTTATAGATATCCGTTAGCCTTGGTGCAGTCTTCCTTATGTCATAATTATCTTCAACATGTTTTCTTGCATTAAGTGAAAATTCGGAGAATCGTTTATTATCCATCTGTTTAAAATGAAGAATAGCTTCTGCAAGTGAATTTTCATCCTTCTCAGGACACAATATACCCGTATGGCCATCCACCACCTCTTCAGGGATGTCACAATGGAATGTACTTATAATAGGCAAGCCCACAGCTTGTGCGTCTAATAGGACAATAGGAGCCCCTCCTTCACAATCCATATCGTCCGCATAGCAGGAGGGGTGAATAAAAACATCATAATCAGAGAGTGTTTTATGAAGGTTCTCATATTCTATCTGATTAATGAAACTCACATGATTCTGAAGTTTAAGAATTCTCACTTCTTCTTCCAATTTAGCTTTTAGGTCTGATTCTGATTCATTGCCGATAAAGGTTAAGGTCACATTTTTATTTCTTTCAACAACTTGAGCCAATGCTTTAATCGCATAGATATGTCCTTTCTTAGGTGTAATAGAAGCTACTTGAACCAACCTAATCTTCTTTTTCTCGTTACTCCCTTTTCTAAAAACTATATTCTCTACATCTATTCCTAGTTTCTGAATAAATATTTTATCTGACTTACATCCTTTCTTTTTTAATATTTCCTTTCCATGGTTGCCTTCACATATTATTCCAGTCACTTCTTTAAATAATACTTGTATTCTTTTATCATATTTAGGGTTAATAAAAGACAACTTTTCATAGTCCCATCCATAGAATGAAATAAAAAATGGAAGACCTGTTTTTCTAGCTACCGATAAAAATTCCCACCCAATGTTAGCGAAATGAGCGTGGATTATTTCTATGTTATTTTCACTGCAATAGTCAGTCAATTTAGACTGAGTGGTTCCTTGTGTTATATGTACATACTTTATCTCAAGCAATTCCATATAACGACTTAATGACCTTTTATCAGAACCTACATATCTTAATCTTTGTTTGTCTTGCGCATGATAAACTATCTTATATTTATTAATGTCAATATTATTAACAGGGAGAAAATGATATGCCCCAATGTGATGTTCTATGCTTTCACAATTAAACAAAAGGTTATGTATCCACACCTCAGTGATAGGCAGGAATTGATCAAATATATGAAGGGTCTTAATCATTGTTTTCACCATACAAATCGTCTAAAATAGTTTTTATTACATCTGGGATTAAAAAGTTATTTGTCTGATTTATTCTGGTTTTCAAGTCACCTTGCACTTTCTCTTGAAAACCATTAACATTTAAAAAAGAACAAACAGAATTTAGAAACTCTCTTGGATTACTATCAATTAAATTAAAATCAAGCTCAAGAATTTTATTCTTTGAATAAAAAAGTGACCAATTATTATAGATCTTTTTGTAATCCGATCTCTTTCTATTTCCTTGAGAATAAATATGTTCTTTTATCTCCTCGATTCTAGATATGCATTCTTTTTCAGATTTCAG
>CALIQO010000642.1 GCA_938044055.1 uncultured Saprospiraceae bacterium | reverse complement strand
GTAAAACACTACCTACAGAGATGTGCCATTCAAGGTACACCTACTACCCTATCTAAGGTTACAGGAATCTATCAACCTGGAGGAAAAGTAACAGAAACACCACAGCATCCATTTAAGTATTATTTCGAAGAAATAGAACCTGGCATGTCTCTTCTCACGCATAAGCGAACCATTACCGATTCAGACATTCAGAACTTTGCTAATCTTACTTGGGATGTTTTCTACGCCCATACAGATATAACTTCTCTGGATGGTAGCATCTTCGAGAAGCGCGCAGCGCATGGATATTTTCTATTGGCTGCTGGAGCAGGACTTTTCGTTCATCCTGCTAAGGGACCTGTAGGAGCTAACTATGGTCTTGAAGATTGTCGATTCATCAGACCCATCTATCACAATGATACCATCCAAGTAAGACTTACTTGTAAGGAGAAAGTAGAGCGAGATGCAAAAGGGAAGGAACATCCATCAGGTGTCGTTAAGTGGTACGAAGAAATCATAGATCAAGATGGAGAAGTAGTAGCAGTCGCAACAATTCTCACCCTTGTACAGAAGAAATCTCCTTATCCTGAAATCACTTCGTCTTATGTCCAAGAAAAAATGGATCTTCTTACAGACACCCATAAAGCAGCTTGGGGGTTAATGACTCCGCAACATATGGTAGAACACCTAGAATATTTTTCTAAGATGGCGCTGCAGGAAATTCCTAGTCAGATTATCACTGCGGATGATAAGATCGAAAAATACCAAGAAAGCCTATGGAACTATAGAGATATGCCTAAGAATTATCAGCATGCTCTACTCAGAAAAGGAGAAGTCGAAGACCTAAGATATGGAAGTTTACAAGAAGCGAAAGATGCCTTACATGTTACACTAGAAAAAGAAAGAGCTTTCTTCAAGGAGCATCCAGAAGGAAGATTGATCAATCCTGTTTTCGGAAGACTGGGAAGATACGAGTGGAGTCTGGTTTTAAGAAAACACTTTGATCACCACTTCAGACAATTTGGGTTGGTAGAGTAAAATCAATTTAATTAAAACAAGTTCCTGGATGCTGTAATGCCTCATTTTCATTTTATAATTAAGTAAATTGCTTACTCTAAACATTCTGATCTATGCCTTCTGAAAATGGACATGTTATTAAATCTACAGCCGATGGTCTCTGTACCATAGAGTTTTATCATCCAGCGCACAATTCCTTGCCTGGAAATCTCTTAGAATCATTGAGATCTGCAATAATAGAGGCTGGAAACAATGAAGCCGCTAAAGTAATTCTATTAAAAAGTGCAGGAGACCGTACTTTCTGTGCAGGAGCCAGTTTCAATGAATTGATTTCCATACAAGATGAAGAAACAGGGAAAGCCTTCTTTTCAGGATTTGCCAATGTGATCAATGCAATTCGCACTTGCGGTAAAATTGTGATCGGTAGGATTCAAGGAAAGGCAGTAGGAGGAGGTGTAGGACTTGCATCGGCAGTCGATTATTGCTTCGCAACTAAGTATGCCTCTGTAAAGCTTAGTGAATTAAATATAGGTATAGGCCCTTTCGTAATAGGTCCTGCTGTTTCAAGGAAGGTCGGTTTATCAGCCTTTTCTCAGATGAGTCTCGATGCTCAATCTTTCTACTCTGCAGAATGGGCCAGAGAAAAAGGGATGTACACCCATGTTTATGATTCAGTGGAATTGATGGATGATGCCCTTTCTGATTTTGCTAAAACATTGATTGATTATAATCCTGAAGCCATGGCAGAAATGAAGAAAATGCTGTGGCAAGGAACCGAATCTTGGGACAATCTTTTAGCAGAAAGAGCTTCTATTTCCGGAAGGTTGGTTTTATCAGAATTTACTAAGCGCACACTAGAAAGGTTTAATAAATAAGACTTCCTTCGGGGTTAATAATTATCTTACTACAATGATCAGAGGACTTTTTATATTCATATGTATTGTAGTAATTACTGGCTGTAAAAAAGAAAAATTCCCTATACAGTCCACACTTCCTAATATCGTTCTTATTCTCACAGATGATCAAGGGTACCAAGACCTGGCTTCTTATGGTTCTCCAGACATCTTGACACCACATCTAGATGCACTGGCAGAAGATGGCATAAGACTCACAGATTATTATGCCGCTCAAGCAGTATGCTCTGCATCTAGAGCATCCATTCTTACAGGCTGCTACCCTAATCGTATCGGCATACATGGAGCATTGATGCCTAAGAGTAAGAAGGGCTTGCACCCGGATGAAATAACGCTAGCAGAACTCCTTAAAGAAAAAGGATATGCTACCGGAATATTCGGAAAGTGGCACCTTGGAGACCACCCTGATTTTCTTCCACTACAACATGGTTTCGATGAATATTATGGCATCCCTTACTCTAATGATATGTGGCCGCTACATCCGCAGCAAGGACCAGTATTTGACTTTGATCCATTGCCTTTATACCTAGGAAATGAAGTAATTGATACTATCACTGACCAATCGTCTCTTACTACAGAAATTACAGAAAGAAGTTTAGAGTTTATTTCTAAGAACAATGAGAACCCTTTCTTTTTATACGTTCCACATCCTCAACCTCATGTGCCTTTATATGTTTCAGATAAGTTTAAAGGGAAATCAGAAAGAGGATTATATGGAGACGTCATTATGGAAATCGATTGGTCGGTGGGACAGATTGTAAAGCAACTAAAGGAAGAGGGACTTTATGAAAATACCATCATTATATTCACTTCTGACAATGGGCCATGGTTAAATTATGGCGACCATGCTGGATCGGCTTATCCGCTCAGAGAAGGAAAAGGAACAGCCTGGGAAGGTGGCCAGCGAGAACCTTTCATAATCAGTTATCCACGCAATCTGGGAAAAGGAAAAACCTTATCTGCTCCGATGATGTCCATCGATCTATTGCCTACAATAGCTGCACTTGTCGATGGTGAATTGCCGATACACCCGATAGATGGAAAAGACATGTGGCCCATTCTATCTGGAGAATCTGACAAGCATCCACACCTTGCCTACTTTTATTATTATCATCAGAACGAACTGCATGGGGTTCGATATGGGAATTGGAAAATGTACTTTCCTCATCGATATAGAACACTGAATGGAAGACCTGGCGGAACAGG
>CALIQO010000641.1 GCA_938044055.1 uncultured Saprospiraceae bacterium | reverse complement strand
TATTGAAGGACCAATTTCATTTTCTGTTCTTGCAGCAATAGAGTACTTCTCTGAACATACTGGTACTGAGAATGCTTGACCACTGAAAATCCCATACGATATATTGTGACCCTGAAATTGTAGATCTATAATGGCATCTTCTATAATATTGCCGTCACAATCTAAGAAAGAGACTTCATCGTCTATTAAAACAGATTCGATGGAACTCAAGGATATATCTGTAACCAATTCTGGGTTGGAATGGGTTGTACGTTCTGATGAATCAACAATGTTGTCGCAAGGATCAGAAGCTTGTATTTCTAAGGTAACATTCTGTGGGGCATACAAGAGATATCTGCCGTCTAGCGAGCTATATGTTTTTTTCGTGAATTCATTGGACTCAAATCTTAGATGCTGGTAACTCAAGGACTTATTGTCACTGAATACATTTCCTTCAATTTTTACCGCAGGTGATAATGCACCGATGATGTACCACCCGAAACTAGATATAGAAACTTCATTAGTGCCAGCAGTGATTTCTGATATCCATACCCATTCGTTTACATTGCGATCGAAACCCATGAGATGGCCGTCTTGTGGCGATTCTATACTTAGGGTTGCTTGCCCATTTTCTATGGAAAGCGTATTCTTGCTTTTGTCTAAAGCTTGGAATTGCATTGAAGAGTAGGGGCTTAATACTACTTGATCTCCGACTCCATCGTAGGCTTGACTGACAAGTTGGGCATTGATTTCAGGGTCTTCTTGGTGCAAGTAGTATAGTGAAAAATCATCTTTTATCTCATTGCCCGCACCGTCGGATATAGTCACCGTTTCTAAATCAAGTCTCACAGACTCTAGCAGCTGTACGGATTGATTAGGGCTTGCTATAATTTCTTCAGGCATGGAGCCTATCTTAAATTGAATATGATTGATAGTGTTTTCAATGATAGGGCTGTGATAAGCACCCACTACTACACCTTCTTTAACCAACTCTATATATTGTCCTCTGCGGTCAGCTCGTGATAGATCTATGAGCGGTAACTTATTGTCAAGAACATCATAGGTTCCACGATTTACTTTTAAGGAATAATCTGCAGGAGGGCCAGGGGTAACCACATCCCCACTTAATTTAGATGTAACGATGACTTTAGGAGGATACACGATTTCAACCTCCACCGTAGAATCGTTGTTTTTATAACAAGACAAGGTAGTCAGAATGATCAGTGAATATGTTATGGCTTTTTTCATTTATTAACGTGTATATACATATAAAGAATGTTTAACCCTAAAGCGCTGCACGGAAAAGGATTTTTTTACTTCCAATGTGGAAATTATATTGTTAATAGCTTATATACATGCATAAATTAATAATATGATGTTACTTTTACCTATGAAGTGATCTTGTCCATACGGAAGGATTTAGATCAGAATTTTAATCATTAAGAATATTATCTTCTAGAATGGCTTTAATGTATAAGTATAAAAATTGCCTGATTAAGTCGGTGCTATATAGTTGCTTCCTTTTATCAGCGATGACGTTGATGACTGCCTTTTCATCTTGTAAAAGTGAAGGTTCTGGATCATCATCTGGAGGTTCGATTCAGAATGGTTCTGTGGATAGGGTAAGTAAGACACCTGAGGAGAATCGAAAGATGAGTTCATTAGATCTGCAAGTAAGTATCAAGGGAGCACCGCAAGGGAAGTATTACTTGATGGGCATATTCACGGATCAGTATTACAAGGCAGCTGAATCAGAAATCAATGGAGAAGAATTAAAATTCTCACTGGATGAACCTGTAAAGCCTGGGTTGTTTTATGTATTGTTTCCGGATCAGAAAACGGGTATCCAATTATTGATAGATCAAGATCAGCAATTTTCAATAACAACAGATGTCAATGATCTTGCTGGAGCAATGGTAGTAGAGGGATCTGCTGACAACAAGCGGTTTTATGAGGCCTTGCGATTTGAATCTGAAATACAACCAGAATTAACAGCGGTGTCCACATCGTTTAAGCAATATACGGTGGGAAGCCCTGAACACAATGAAGCGAATGAGGCATACAAGGTATTGCGAGATAAAAGATCAAGTACCTTAAGAGATATGTTTAAGGATGAGCCAGAATCCATGTTTACAGCTTTTAAGGAAGCTGGCCAGAATCCAGACCTTGATTATATCTATGAAGCGGATGGGACATTATCTCCAGGTTACTTAGTAAAGTACCGATCTCAGTTTTGGGACAATGTAAATTTCGCAGATAATAGATTGCTATATACCCCTGTCATTACCAACAAGTTAAACCGGTACTTCGGTGAGCTCATGCCGCAGAATCCGGATACGATAAGAAAGTATGCTTCTGAACTTGTAGATCAGGTTCTGAATTACGATGATTACTTCAAGTATTTCAGTAATTGGATTACGTTGAAGTATGAACCGACAAAGACTACCTTGATGGATCCTGAAGCAGTCTTCGTACATATGATTCAGAATTACTTTACAGATGAACGCGCATACTGGGCGGATTCTGCACAAGTGTATGCTCTGCAGCTGCGCGCATATGAGATGTCAGGATCACTAACTGGTCAGGATGGTCCAGATGTTACAGCTAATGGTCCAGATGGAAAACCATACTCTATATCAGACTTAAAAGACGACTATATAGTTGTGTTTATGTGGAATCCAGATTGCGATCATTGTATAGAAGAGATGCCCTTGATGATTGAGTTTCATAACGAGTGGGATGACAAGGGTATAGATATTTACAGCATTGCGGTCAATACGGAAAAAGAAAAATGGATCGAGACTGTAGAGAAATATAAAATGCCATGGATCAATGTTTTCGATCCTACTAATCGGGCCATATATGGAAAGTATTATGTCGACAATACTCCCGAGATATATGTGCTTAATCCAGAAAGAAAAATAATCGGTAAGAATCTCAATGTCAATCAGATTACTACTATTATTGATAGAGATAAAGCTGGAAGACAAATTTAAGGTTATCGCTTACGCAAATATTCTTTCCTAGGCTTCAATCATTCAATTGTAAGAACCATGAACATAGCAGAAAGCAAGCAAAATATAGTACTCATCGGTGCTGGTATCATGAGTGCAACACTGGGTGTCTTATTGAAAAAATTGCTACCCGATTCCAAAATTGATATCTATGAGCGCTTAGATTCTGTGGGCGCTGAAAGTTCGGATGCGTGGAACAATGCTGGCACAGGCCACTCTTCATTCTGCGAATTGAATTACACACCTCTCAGGGAGAACGGCGAAGTGGACATCAGCAAGGCGCTTAAAATCGGAGAGCAATTCGAAATATCTAAGCAGTTCTGGGCTTATCTGAAAGAGCAACAACATCTTGATCCTAAAAAATCATTTATTAATGACATCGACCATATGTCTGTTGTCTGGGGAAAAGATAACATTACCTTCCTCGAAAAGAGGTATGCCGCTCTTTCTGCTTATCCACTATTTAAGGATATGATTTATACAGCTGATAAATCAACCATGAAAGATTGGGCACCTCTTATTATGAAAGGCAGAGATCCTTCTGCGGAAATGTCTATGACCAGAATGGCCCTAGGAACCGATGTGAATTTCGGCGCGATCACCAGAGGCATGATAGAATGGTTATCAGAATGTGATGGAGTGACCGTTCATCTAGGTCAAGAGATCCAGGATATAGATAGACAGAAAGGAGGCTGGTGGAAGATTGATGTAAAAAATGTAAAGTCGGGTGAAAAAGAAAGTGCCTATGCAGATTTTGTTTTCATAGGAGCAGGTGGAGGTGCATTGAAGTTGTTAGAAAAATCTGATATTCCAGAATCAAGAGGATATGGAGGATTTCCAGTAAGTGGGCAGTGGCTGAGGTGCAATAATCCGGATGTTGTAAAGCAGCATGAAGCTAAGGTCTATGGGAAGGCGGCGGTGGGTTCGCCCCCGATGTCGGTACCACACTTAGATACAAGAATTATTGATGGTCGGCGGTCTTTACTATTCGGACCATATGCTGGGTTTTCTACTAAGTTTTTAAAGAATGGATCTTACTGGGATTTATTCTTATCTGTAGAGATGCACAATATCTGGCCTTTACTTTCGGCTGGAATGCATAACTTGAATCTTACCAAGTATCTGATTGAGCAAGTACGACAATCCAAGGAAGAAAAGTTCCAATTCTTAAAATTGTTTTACCCTGAAGCTAATATAGAGGATTGGGAATTAGAGATTGCTGGCCAGCGAGTGCAGATTATAAAGAAAGATCCAGACGGCGGTGGAGTTCTAAAGTTCGGAACAGAAGTAGTAGCATCAGAAGATGGAAGTCTATCTGCATTGTTAGGTGCGTCACCTGGGGCATCCACATCCGTTTCAATTATGATGGATGTCTTGAAAAAAAGCTTTCCTGAAAACTTTGCATCTGCAGAATGGACAGATATCCTTAAGGCCATGATTCCATCCTTTGGACATTCCTTGGTTGAAGATGGCGATCTATTGCATGAAATTAGAGAAAGAACTACGGCTATCTTGAAGTTAACCGATGGTCCTGAATCTTGGCAGAAGAATTAATTCCTAGGATATTCGCGAATCATTTTCCATTCATCGGCTGATAGTGTTCCATAGTCAAAGAGTGCTACGCCTACGCTTCCATTTGCGAAAGCGATATCTATAGCAGACTTTAAATCGAAATCCTGCCCTCTATGACCGGGAACATATAAACCAGTATACATCTCCACTTGCTGGAGATCTGGATGATTTATGTTTTCTAGTATACAAGCTTGCAACCAGTCAGGGCCTTCTTCAGCATAGAAACCATTATATACCATCGGAAATGCCATATCGAGGTTCCAGGTATTCCATTCTTGTCGCACATGACGCATAGCTAGGGTAGGAGTAGGAAAGGGAGACGCAGATAATTTCTTACCGTGGGCATGAGCAATTTTCTGAATCTCTCTAGCGATTTCTGAAATCTGATCATATCTGAATTTTCTCCATAATGAATCCTGGGTCGGATCTGTATTCTCTTGAGGATTATACCCATGTTTTTCAGAGAACTTCGCTAGCATAGCAGGGTGGTAACCATAATCCCATTCTGGGTATTCTATATCTTGAACGATGCCATATTTATCCCACAATTTTTCAGGGAGGATGACATCTACATATCTATGATAATCTAGACTGATGGCTTCGAGTCCATCGATTTGACACAATTGAGTGACCCGATTGTAGATATAATTTCTTACTTCAGGTATAGCAGGACACATGAACTTGTAGTAATGAACATAAGCCATGGAATCGCTTAGAGAATGCCCATTCCGATTTACACTCAACCATTCAGGATGTTTTTTCAAGGTGTCCCTCTGGGTAGAATTCATAATCCATGTCCATGCATGTACCCTTATTCCATATTTCTCGGCAATAGGTATGATTTCATTGTACTTATCTATAGAACCGGTGAGTAAGATTCCATCAATGCCCTGTGACTGAAGAAGGTGCATGGAAGAGTCGACATCTGCTATTTGTCCAGCGGAAATCCAACACCAGAACTGTTTTTGTGGAACTTTGTCAACTACCTGGCAGTTAAACAGGAGGATGATTGTCACGAAGACGCTTAAAGTGATTATCTTTCTGTTCATCATTCTAGACCTAAGGTAATGTATTAAAATTTTATTTATAAGATTTTTTTAATACCTTTACCGAGAGTTAAGAAAGTATGACTTAGCTGACGCAATCGAGAAACACCCTTTCACTTACATTTTGACGAAAACTTCAGTTGACTATTTATAGTTGACATACTTTATTAGACGCAATCGAGAACCCTTCATGTAGATAGAAGATTATGCTGGCAATTGTAATGCTTAGCGGACCCCTCTATTCAGCCTTATTTTATTAGACGCATTTTACATAAGACTTCCTTCACTGTATTGCTTTTGGAACAGCATTTAATTGAAGAGAATTAACGATTGGAGTTAATTCTCTTCAATAACCATAAAGATGGATTACAATGAAATGGAACATTATTATCTGGATTATATTATCCGCACAACTTTTAACTGCTCAATCTAACCAAGATTTTAAAAACATTATTTCTAAATTAAATCGAGAAGCAGGAGCTAAAAAGATTAAGTCCCCATTTACTAAAATATTGAATAGGGAAGAAGCGAAAAAGAAAGGGCACAACTATTACCTGAGGAATCAAGCAGGTGAGATTGTAGGAAAGTTAAGTCATCTAGACGAAAAGAATAAGCCTGTATACTTTAAAACTTTAAGTGAAGATGCCGCTATAACGACTAATACGGCAAGCCTCAATTCAGGTGGCTACAATAGCCTTGATCTGACAGGAAAAGGACTTACGATACTTCTGGATGATGCGGGTGCTCCGAGGCAGGATCACAGCCTTTTTAATGAAGGCAGCAATATCTCCAGACTTACCGATCATGGTGAGTATGAAGCGTTGCATCCTACCTGGGTAGCAGGAATTATAGGTGGCAACGAATCAATGGGATCTGAGTTGAAAGGCATGGCTCCAGAAGTTAATATCGAAACGGTTGTCGGTCATGGTGAAGACCAGTATGGGAGTGCCTTGATTTCCAATCACTCTGTCATCCGGACCAATGGAACGTACCATTATTACTTCGATGACTTGACATACAACAATCCCTATCACCTGGAAGTAGTAGCAGCAGGCAACGGCGGCAATGGTTCTTTGGCTTTGGCTAATTGTTCTAAGAATGAATTGACTGTCGGTAATGTAGGAGATGTATTCAATTATAAAAATGCCAGCGACATAGATTATAAGAATTCTTGCGTCGGACCATCTGTTGATGGAAGGATAAAACCGG
>CALIQO010000640.1 GCA_938044055.1 uncultured Saprospiraceae bacterium | reverse complement strand
AGAGTTGCAAGTCTAAGTGAGGCCAGTACGTTATTATAAATAGGGGTTCCAATTATAAGATGGTGATGTTCTCAATAAAAGGTAACTACAATTCTATCTCTTCTGTCTGATTCAGGGCTACTGAGAAAACCCTATCTTTATCGACGAACCAAGATATGTAAGGATGGCAATTAGTATCAATTTAGCATTAGGGTTAATGTTCGTTTATTCAATTTTTTTAGTCATACCCTTGCGTAAGAATAGAAAGAAAGGTGATTTCCTTCCTAAGTGTTATTCATCATTAATGCCATTCATAATGTTCATTCCTGTAATGTTTAGTTTTACGGGTAAAGGAAAACTCGATATTATTGACCCTTATTTGTTTGGCTTTATTCTCGTCGCAATAGGCTTGTTGTTTTATGGTTGGTACCTGATGTACAAGCATCAGAAAGAGAAAAACCTTATAGAATAAAAAGCAGCACGAATAATGTTACCACAATGGAGACACCTACTATCTGCATTAACGCTCTCAAGTAAAGGAGAAAATCTTCTTTCCATGGAGTATTTCTATGCTTGATGATAACGCCTTTTTTTGACATGGGCTTTTTAGCATAGTAATTTAATAACGAAGATCTCTTCTTAGATGTTCGTATATATCTGTTTTGTCGAGTTATTATAAAACCATATGCTGAAAATCCCATAATTGATGATTTACTTGTACTTGGTTTAGGATTTTATGTCTTTCACTTTAGGCAACAATCAGTTGTCTTTACATCTATGATTCTCTTTTTTCTACTTAGGTATAGTTGTACGTAAGTGGTCGGTATTAAGACATATCTATAGGCAAACTTAAGTCACCGTTTTCTTAAAACAGTTACTTACTTCTCCTTAGTGATTTCATGTACAATAAGAACCAGTAGAATGATTCCTACTATGCTCATCCGATGAATAAGTAGGACATGTAAGCAATAGCTATCACAATCCCACTAAGGTAGAGTGCTTCCTTTATTAAGGCATTGCTATTAACCTTATGCTTCCTGTAATCTTTATTGGGCTGGGGCTTGATTTCACCTGATTTAACAAGGTCCCTTCTCTTAAGATTAAGCAGCGGAGGTTTCCGGCTGAAATTCTTCAATCTTAAATTAAGCATCGTTGAGTGGTAGGCGTGTCCTGATATTAGCATGGCACTTGTTTTACATATAGTATATCTACATTTATGAGCGAATTCCAGATTACACGATAAGGGGAAAGAAATATCCGACCAATTTAAAGAGTGAGAATAGTAGTATCGGCTATCTATAAGATTCTTTATGGATTGGTGCACATAAAAAAAGAGGCGCTTGCATAGCAAGCACCTCTTAATTCTTCGGAAGTAGTCTAAAGACTATTTAGGCCACTTCTTCGCTTCTTTAGAACACAAGTAGTAGAATATTGCTCTGTACTTGTTTCTATTTCTCTTACCGATCTGCTCAACAGCAGTAGCGATGATTCCATCAAGGTCTCTCTTTTCAGTAAGACCTAACTTCTTCATTAAGTAATTTTTCTTAACTCTGTCGAGCTCAGCTTTGTCAGAACTAGATACAGTCTCTGCATCTGATCTGTAAATTGAAGGTCCACAAGCTTTAGTTACTGCAACTAATTTCTTAGCGTTGTACTCTAGCCCTAGCTTATCCATGGCTTTCTTGTAGAATTCAACCTTCTCATCGAATTTTCCCATAATGGTGTTTGAATTTATTACTAAAGGATTATTTAATTATTAATTGTGACGAAGGTACTTAAAAAAAGTAACACGTCAGGTTTAACTAACGCAAAAAATGTACCACTAAGTACTTGAGTTATTAATTAGTATGTATTAAGTGAATTCAATCCTCTTAAATACTCTTGAGTAAATCAGATTCAATTGAATTCAATTGAATTAAATTCACTCATCAGTTAATCCGATTCACTAAATTTCTGCACTACCAGGATAGCGCGGAAACGGAACGACATCTCTTATGTTAGACATGCCAGTAATGAATAAAACCAATCTTGAGAAACCTAAGCCATATCCTGAATGAGGACATGTCCCGAATCTTCTTGTATCTAAGAACCATGACATCTCTTCTTCTGGTATATCCATCTCAGCCATTCGTTTTCTCAGGACATCTAGCCGTTCTTCTCTCTGAGATCCACCTACAATTTCTCCTATACCGGGGAATAAAATATCCATGGCTGCGACTGTCTTGCCATCTTCATTAGATCTCATGTAGAAGGCCTTTATATCCTTAGGGTAATCAATTAAGATAACCGGTTTCTTAAAATGTTTTTCTACTAGGTACCGCTCGTGCTCACTCTGTAAGTCTGCTCCCCATTCTTCTATTACGTACTGGAATTTCTTTTTCTTGTTAGGCTTGCTGTTCATAAGAATCCGGATAGCTTCTGTATACGTGACTCTTTCATATGGTTCTGCAATTACATTATTGAGTTTTTCTCTCAATGGCAGTGGAGAACGCAAGTGCTGAGGTTTAGACTTCTCTTCTTCAGCAAGACGCTTTTCTAAGAAAGCTAAATCGTCATCATGATTTTCCAGGATATAGGAGATGATGTAATTAAGCATCTCTTCAGCGAGATCCATATTGTCGGTAAGATCTGCGAAGGCAACTTCTGGTTCAATCATCCAGAACTCTGCAAGGTGTCTTGTGGTATGGCTGTTTTCGGCTCTGAATGTAGGACCGAAAGTATATACTTCACTTAGGGCCAGTGCACCGAGCTCAGCTTCTAGCTGACCTGAAACAGTAAGATTCGTAGGTTTATTGAAAAAGTCTTCCTTGAAGTCTATATCTCCATCTTCACCCTTAGGGACATTATTAAGGTCAAGGGTAGTGACTTGAAACATCTCACCTGCGCCTTCAGCATCACTACCTGTAATGATAGGAGAGTGTATGTAGTAAAAGCCTTTATCGTTGAAAAACTTATGGATGGCATATGATACACTGTGTCTTATTCTGAATATCGCCCCGAAGGTATTCGTCCGGAAACGAAGGTGGGAGATTTCTCTTAAGAATTCAAGACTGTGTTTTTTAGGCTGGAGTGGATATTTTTCTGGATCGGACACACCATAGATTTCAATTTCTTCAGCCTTGACCTCTACCGCTTGTCCCTTTCCTTGAGATTCTACCAATACTCCTGTCGCCCTTATCGCAGCACCTGTCGTTATTTTCTTAGTTGTCTCAGCATCGAATTGATCCAGTACAATTACAACTTGGATAGATGCCAAGCAAGAACCATCATTAATGGCAATGAATTGGTTATTACGAAATGTTCTTACCCATCCTTTTACAGTTACTTGTTGATTCTCCGGTTTTAATTGTAGGAGCTCTTTAATCTTCGTTCTTCCTGCCATAATAATAGACATACTTGTTGTTAATAATAATCCGCGAAGATAATGAAGTGATTCAATATCTATAGCTTAATAATTAAAGTCTCTCAAGAATGAAAAGGGCTATAACTTATAACAAGGAAATCATATAATCGAAATATAATTACGATAGAGTAATTCCGATAGTTTAGCCAGCTAGGGTTTCTTCTATTTCGGAGACAATCAATAAAGCTTCATCATACATTTCTGTCATTCTTTCAGATCGAGATCCAGCATATAGAGCCATCTCTGATTCTCTGAGAAGGGCATCCATTCTTCCAGCAGTTTCTGATTGAACACCCTGGTTGATGAGTGCAGCACTGAGTTCGCTTTTGTTGAGGCTACCAGTAGCGATGGAGAGTTTATCTTCTATATACGCTTTCAGGGTTCGGCTGAGTGACTCATAATAGTTTTTGTCATCTTGAGCATCTAAGTGTTTTTTAGATTCTGCAAGTTTCTGAAGGGCCACTTTATCGGCTATACGCCTGACCTTAGCAGAAGGATCTTGCTGCGCAATGACGTGCTTAGCTCTATGGTGGACGAGCATGCTGATTCCACCCATAGACAACAAGAGCAGAGAACCTATGTGCCATAAACTGCCGTAAAAACCTAAGCCTGGTGACGTAAACCTTGCCGGTTGCATAGGGCTTAAGTTTCTATCTATTATTTTACCTATATCGTTATTAACTACTGTTCCCTGGGTAACGTTTAATGTATATGGTCCACCATGTATAGTTACATAGTCATTGCTATCAATATTGAAATAGGAAAATGCTGGGCTTATTTTTTTTCTTCCCTTGGTCTTAGGCACAACCAGATACTCAAATGTTTTATAGCCTTTTACTTTTCCTTGGTCTCTGTAAAGCTCATCCCTTACTGAGTTAGGATCATATACTTCGAAATCATCACTCAGAGATAGGGTAGGAGCCGTAATTTTCTTGTTGTCACCATCTCCTCTTGTCTCCAGCGTTACTATAACTGTTTCGTCGGTTTTCACATTTCTCTTGTCTATTTTATAAGCTGCTGAGTAAGACCCTACTGCTCCAGAGAATGATTCTGGCTTAGGATCAGGAAGCGCAGATACATCGATGTTGATCGGATCTGTACTGACAATCTTATATTTGTATTCTTGAAAGGCAAATATGTTTCTCCTATTGGTTGCATCAGGGATGCCTAAACGGATGTCTAGAGCTGGAATGTTATACGTTCCTGTCTGTTGAGGAAAAAGACCGATAACATTAAGGGTTACAACATAGAACTCTTCTCCATTGATAATTTCTTTCGTTGTCCGTCGAGAAAAATCATTAATCGCTTCAGCATAGAAACCATCGAATTCTAAATCATTTTTTAATAAGTCGTACTGCTTTATATTTTCCTGGGTGTATAAATTAATCTTTAGCGTAATCTGCTGACCTATGTATACACTGGTATCGGATAAGACGGTTTTGACATAGCTTTTTCCTGACCCTGCGACTCCTGGCTGCTTGCTCCCTTTTATTACCTTGACGGTAAATGGTTGTGTTCTAAAATTCTTACCACCAGATCTGATTTCTGCTGGCCTGATTGTATAAGTCCCTTCCGTGGTTCCTACAATATCATATATATAAGATCGTTTTTCTGACTTACGCCCGTTGACTATGGATATCTGAGAAGAGGTGCCTGGACCTCCGAGCACTTTTAATCCAGAAAAATCTGGACCTCTAAATTGTGACCCGTTTCCATTTTCCATGGTAAAGCTAACTTGAAAGGAAGACCCCGTTATAACTTGATAGATTTTGTTTTTACTATCTAGTAGGGCAGCATCTGTAGTGGCATAGAATCTAGTCCCCTGGCTTAAAAGGGTAGATGAAGAAAGTAAAAAGAAGATGATTACTCGCAACATATTACAGTCTGATCTTTTTCTTTTTCCGAGCTAGGGATTTCTTAACTGGTTTCTTAGTAGAGCTTGGAGATTCTTCATCAATTAGAATTTTTTCAACTTCCATCAATGATTTTGATCTGCTATTAGTCGTTAACGCATCAGAGAATACGTCGATGGCAATGGGGGCACTTTCCCAGGTCTTACCCTCACAGGTTATATAGGCTGGACCGATGTAGTACAAGCCTTGATCTCTAGGCTGGATGCGATAGCTGTAAGATTGAGAAGAAGACATGTTTCCATTCACGAATTGCATCTGGGTTGAGACAGAAGGTCCTCCTCTTAATTGGAAATCTGAAAAGTCAGGAGCTTCGAATTGGCCTTGGAAATTGAGCAGAGAATACTTTATCGTAATAAGAGATTCCACAGATACAGAATCGCTGCTGATTTCTACGAGAATAGATTTCTGAGCATCTAATGACATCGTTGAAATTATCCATAGGGATACCAACCAGAATATGTTTTTAGATATCTGCTTATACATGGTTACCAGTTTTTCTTTGATTTGGTTTTCCTTCCGGTTTTCTTCTTCATTCTTTCTTGCACTTTTTTCTCTTCATTGGCAACGACTTCTAAGAGCTTAGCTGCATCTTCTTTATCTAAATCTTTTTTCTCTTCTCCATCCGACGCTTCAGATTGATCAATCGATTGGTCTTTTTTCTCTTGCTGCTGTTGTTGTTGCTCTTCTTGCTGCTGCTCCTGTTGTTGTTGCTCCTGTTGTTGTTGCTGTTGGTCTTTGTTTTCTTGTTCTTCTTGGTCCTTGTTCTGGTCTTGCTGTTGTTGCTGTTGCTGTTGTTGCTGCTGTTGTTTCAGCATTC
>CALIQO010000639.1 GCA_938044055.1 uncultured Saprospiraceae bacterium | reverse complement strand
GCAGCATCAGAGACATATCCGCTTATTGTATGGTCCTGTCCCAATATTGCTCCTATACTAAGAAACAAGCACGCAATTGATATCAAATATTTTGTCATAATCCGCTTGAGGATTCCTTGATTTCGTTACCCAAAGATACATGTATAACGTCACATCTGAAATTCCATTCTTCTAAGTAGAATAAATATAAATTGTTCTTGAATTTACTTTTACCTAACATATAAATCCCATTCCATAATTCTACAACTGTCGCATTGGTTGCTACCAGAATGCTGTAAATGTTCTAAAGATAATGCTATACTTAACAAGGTCTGAAGAGGTTTTATGTTAAATCAAAAATGACCAGATACTCTTTTTTACAAAAAGATGACTTTTGAAAATACTAAATAGAGGTGCAGAAAATGTTTCTTTGGTGAATAGGTACGCTTAGAATGAAGATTGGATGATATATTCTTTAAGAATACCATACTATGAAAAGAGATGTCCATATAGTCACAAAACCAGACACGCATTATACCAAAAGCGGTCACATTAATATTGCCTATCAAGTATTTGGAGAAGGGCCCACAGATATAATATATATTCCTGGGTGGATATCTAACATCGATCTCATGTGGGATTGTCCTGAACTTGTACATTTTTTGAGCAAGCTTGCCGATCGACATAGGGTCATCTTATTCGATAAAAGAGGTACGGGATTGTCAGATCGGATTGTAGAATTGTCTACAATAGAAGAGCGCATGGATGATATCAGAGCGGTAATGGATGCTGTCCGGTCAGATAAAGCCATTCTATTCGGTCATTCTGAAGGTGGATCTGTGTCCGCTCTTTTTGCAGCTACTTATCCTAATAGAACAATTGCCTTGATAACATTTGGCGTTTTCGCTAAAAGAGTTCATTCTCCTGAATACCCATGGGCGCCTACCGTCGCCGAGCGACAGAAGGTGTATGATATGATTGAGAATCACTGGGGAAGCGGTGATATGGGTCTAGAAGACCTTGCACCTTCTAAGGCCTCTGATAAGAAGTTTATGGATTGGCTGGCACGATACTTCAGGTCGGGAGCCAGTCCGAGTGCAGCGCTTGTATTGACTAAGATGAATACCCAGGTAGATATCATCGATATTCTTCCTAGCATTAAGGTACCGACGCTTATGATGCAGCGGACCCACGACATAGATGTCAAGATCGAGGAAGGAAGATTCATAGCAGATCGTATAGAAGGAGCTCGCTTTGTAGAGTTCCCAGGAAGTGATCATCTTTTCTGGGCTGGAAATACATCAGAAGTACTGACAGAAATGGAACAATTCATTGCGAGCTTAAAGCCATTCAGTGAGAGTCAAGCTCAGTTGCTCACCCTCGTATATGCTAAGATCACAGATAGAATGACACAAGAAAATGACCAATCATTTATAACCCTAGATCTTAATAAAATAGAGAAATATCACATCCATAAGTACAGAGGTCATATTGCTTATATGGATGATAGAACCATCCTTGCTTACTTCGATGGCCCAAGTAAGGCTGTGCATTGTTTTCTAGATCTACAACAGAGTATAAAGTCTGCTAGCTTAAATCTGAAGGCTGGACTTCATCTAGGAGAATGTTATATGGATAGAGGTCAACTGAAAGATGGACACACCCTTGCCAAGGTAAAATCCATCTGCCATCTCGCTGCTGAATCAGAAATAGTTGTGAGTCAGTCCATCAAGCATCTTCTTCCGGAAGCTGAGCTAGCCTTCTCAGCACTAAATACAGACAAGAATAGACAAGCCTTTTCTCCATTATTTAAAGTAGTGGATCGGTTTCCTGATAGCAATCAGGGTTATGGCGCTTATAGCATAGAACAAGAAGAACATGGTCTTCTTCTAGAAAGAGTACTCAAGGTTACGTACAGCAATATAGATAATGAAGACTATAGTGTAGATAGATTATGCAAGGAAGTAGGTATCAGTGAGCGACAACTACAACGAAAAATTAAGGCGATTACCAATAAGTCTCCTAACCAATTAATCCGCTCCGTCAGGCTACATAGAGCTAAGGAATTATTGTCTAGAAAAAGTGAAGGTGTATCCCAGATAGCTTTTCGAACGGGGTTCACCGATGCTTCCTATTTTTCTAAATGCTTTAAGGAAGAATTCGGGTTCAGCCCATCCGAGATGAGTGCTTGAAAAATAGTTTTTCAGAATGGCCTAACATCCCGGCCAGAAGCGTAGATTTAAATTCAGAATTCTATTTTAAATCCTCCAAGTTTAATTGACCATTGCCATCGACTGTGAGCATAGCTACCAGAATAATATCGAGCCTTTTAATCAAAGGAGTAATGGCACTTAATATAGGCTGATTGCTTCTGCTCGGAATGATGACCTGATCTCCAGCTACAAGCACTTCTAGATTGTGCCAGTTGCCTCCCATGTTCCAATCGGTATTTATGTCACCTGTCCAGTACTTGCTGGAAGGATCACTACAGGCGCCAGTATCTTCTGTACTCGCTACATTCCATCCTCTAGCGATAAGTTCATTTATTGAAGCAGTAACATCTATCAATTGTACTATTTGACAATGTGAAGATTACAAAAAGAAAAAGTATGAGTTGATTTATATTTCTGTCTTTCATTATATTAATTTCTGAACTTTATTATTTAATTCTCGACTATAGTTTATTTATCATTATGTTTCCACTTTAGTTTTTTTCATTTTACTGTGCTATGAATTGATCATCAAACGAAAATGACCTCAACGACCATCACAAGCCCACGTACTCTAACACCCAGCCTACGATTCTTAACTTTCCAGTAGCTGTATCTTCAGGAGCAGCTCCGAATCTTCTAATAAAAAAAGATAAGATTTCACGCTCACCATTGAGGTTGACTCTTGTATATCCAACAGCAATTCGATTACTACTCGGTGCTGCAAAAAGACCTGGAGCTCCAAAAGTATTAAGTGTAACATTATCACCAACAACGAACGATCTATTTCCAAAACTCACACTAAATTCTCCACCAAAATTTTCACTAGTATATATCGTCTTCATAGTCATCAACCCTCCTGCGTAATCTGCAGGTATGGGTATTGTAAATAGTATTTGTGTTGTCTCGTTATCAGGGAA
>CALIQO010000638.1 GCA_938044055.1 uncultured Saprospiraceae bacterium | reverse complement strand
CTTATGAAGGTGGAACCAATGGTGATAACCATCCTATGGCTTGGCAGCATGAATACGATGGTGGAAGATCCTTTTATACGGCAATGGGACATACTAAAGAATCATTCTCTGAAGAACTATATCTCAAGCACCTTCTAGGTGGAATCAAATATGCTGTGGGAAAAAACTTAGAACTTGACTATAGTAAAGTTAAGTCTATGTCTTCCATAGATCCTGACAGGTTTAATAAGGTGCCGCTTGCAATGGGAAAATTCTACGAGCCTACAGAGATGACTATATTACCTAACAAGGATGTTCTCATAGCTCAGCGGAGAGGAGAGCTTATGCATTACAATAATGAAACAAAAGAACTTAAGGAAATAGCCAAGCTAGATGTGTACCATAGCACTGGGATAGAAGGAGTCAATGCTGAAGAAGGATTCATGGGTCTTCAGAAAGATCCTGATTACGCAACCAATAATTGGATATATTTATTTTATGCACCTGCCGGCGATGAGTCCGTCAATCGGTTGTCAAGGATGAAGTATGCTGATGGCGCATTAGATCAATCATCAGAACAAGTAATCCTTGATGTTGCCAGTCAGCGTTACATCTGTTGTCACACAGGTGGCTCTATAGCTTTCGACTCAGATAAAAACTTGTACCTATCGACCGGTGACAATTCCACCCCATTCGATGAACCAGATGCCACTTATGTTAACAATGGTTATGCGCCTTTAAACGACCTTCCAGGGAAGGAGCAATACGATGCACGCAGATCTTCTGGTAATACCAATGATCTTAGAGGTAAAATACTCAGAATCAAGGTCAACGAGGATGGTAGCTATGACATTCCAGAGGGAAATTTATTCCCTCCCGGCACTGAAAAAACTCGACCTGAGATTTATACAATGGGACATCGAAATCCCTATAGAATATCTGTAGATCCTAAGAATGGGAATTTATTCTGGGGTGATGTAGGTCCCGATGCAAGAGAAGATAACTTCAATGCTAGAGGACCGCGAGGGTACGATGAAATGAATGTTGCTACAGGACCAGGTAATTTTGGATGGCCACTTTTTATAGCTGACAACAAGGCGTACAAAGAATATAACTATGCAGATGGTACTTCTGGTAATGCCTTCGATCCAGAAAGCCCCATCAATTCTTCTGCAAACAACACCGGTCTACAAGAACTGCCTCCAGCGAAAGGAGCCTATATTTATTACGACTATAATGAATCTGCAGAGAATAGTCAATTGGGATCTGGGGGTAGAAACGCCATGGCTGGTCCTGCCATATATGCTGATTTATACAAGGGTGAAAATGCACCTCCTGCCTATTATGATGGGAAGATAATCATCTATGAATGGATGAGAGGATGGATGAAGGCTGCTAGCTTTTTTCCAGATGGACGTTTTAACAAGATTGAGCCTTTCGCTCCTGGCATTAAGCTCAACAATCTCATCGACATGGAAATTACAGAAGATGGCACAATCTACCTCCTGGAATATGGTACAGGTTGGTTCTCTAGAAATGATGATTCAGGATTGTCTTACATAGAATACAATGGTGGAAATAGATCTCCTAACATTGAGAACTTCTCTGCAGACCACACTGCTGGAAAACATCCTCTTGAAGTGAATATGGAAGTTCTTTCTTCTGATAAAGATGGGGATGAAATAAGCTATATATGGGACTTAGGTAATGGAGAAACCATTGAAACCAAGGAAGGAAAGTTGAGCTATACGTTTCAAGATCCTGGAGAGTTTCTTGTTCGTGTAAAATGTGTAGATTCTAAAGGCAATACAACTGTAAGTAATATAATTCCTATTGTTAGTGGCAATACACGTCCGGTAGTTAACATAGAACTAGACGGTGGAAACCAATCTTTCTATGTTCCAGGTAGTCCTATCAATTATAAAATCACTGTTTCTGATGTTGAAGATGGAAACGCATTGAACCCCGACAACTTATACCTTTCTTATGACTACATAGATGGCTTTGATGAAGCAGAGATTGGTCAAGCAGGCCATCAAGTAGTCTCTGACGTAGCCCTAGGTAGGTCTCTCACTCAGAGTATGGATTGTAGATCATGTCATAAAGAAGCGGAAGCATCCGCAGGTCCGAGTTATGTAGAATCTGCTGAGATGTACGCAGATCGCGATGATGCAGTATCCTATCTTAGTGATAAAATAATCAACGGAAGTGTGGGTGTATGGGGAGAAGCGGCAATGCCCGCCCATCCTGCTTTATCTCCTTTAGAAGCGAGACAGATGGCAACCTATGTCATGTCGCTCGTAGAAAAAACAGATGCTTCGAAACTTCCGCCAGAAGGTGTCCTAGCAGCAGAAGCCAATAGTGATGATAAAACACTATTAATAACAGCGACCTACACAGATAATGGAAGTGATAACTCTATCCCGTTAACAGGAATTAAAAAAGTAGCTTTAAAAAGCAATGTAGTCACCTTTTCTGCGGAAATGGAAACAGAAGGTTTTAACCACATAAAGTTCTCTGGAACAGATGTCCTTATTCTACCTAATGCAGGAGGTTGGTTCCTATTAGAGAATATAGATCTCACAGGTATAAAAAAAGCAGGTGTTACATGCGGGTGGCAAGCATTGCCTCCAGTAGGCTTAAGCTTTGAATTAGTTAAGAATAGTCCCGATGGAGAAGTTATCGGAAAAGGAAGCGTACCAGCGCCTAAAGGTGGAGAAGGCACCATGGTTGTTATGACACTTGATCAAGCAGTAAATGAAAAAATAGATAAA